>CALMMO010000317.1 GCA_937868455.1 uncultured Marmoricola sp. | reverse complement strand
CCTTCGGGACCGTGCTCGGAGTGATGAACTGGACTTTCTATTCGTCGTTGAGTCACATCCCGATTGGGGTTTCGGTGACTTTGGAAATCCTGGGGCCTTTGGTGCTGGCCACTGTGCTCTCGAGTCGGGCGCGCGACCGGATTGCGGTGGCTGCCGCGCTGGTAGGGATCGTGCTGATTTCTCAAGCCACCCAAGTGCCACTGGCCTCACTCAACTGGCTCGGACTAGGGCTCGCGCTGGCTGCCGGTGCGTGTTGGGCTGGCTACATTTTGGCCAGCGCCAAAGTGGGGGAGTCCTTTCCCAAACTTGATGGCCTGGCCTTGGCGATGGTGGTCTCCACATTGGTGGTGGTGCCCGCAGGTGTGCCGAGCATCAGCAGTTGGACTCACACCGACATGATCAAAGGTCTAGGCATTGCGTTGTTGTCCAGCGTGATCCCTTATTCGTTTGAGTTGGTGGCCCTGCGCCGGATCACACCCCAGATTTTCGGACTTCTGATCGCCTTAGAGCCAGTGGTGGCGAGCCTGGCTGGCCTGTTGGTGCTCGACCAACGCCTGACTGGCACGCAGTTAGTGGGCATGGCCATCGTCGTGGTGGCTACCGCAGTGGTGATCGGCCTGGGCGCATCTGGAGGCGAGCCCAAGCCCGACCTGCCTGCGTGAGTGCGGCTATTGGGAAATATCCGGGCGCGGTTCCACGTCAGGCGCTCTAGGGTTGGCCGGTGCATCCGCTTCGCCTCGTTCCCTTCAGATGGTTAGTCACCGGTCAAACCATCAACGGACTCGGCAACGCGATCGCCCCCATCGCCTTGGCATTCGCCGTGCTCGACTTGGGTGGCACGGCCACCGAATTGGGTCTGGTCGTCGCGGCCTATGCCGCTGCTGATGTCATCGCAGTGCTGTGGGGCGGGGTCTATGGCGACCGACTGCCCCGCCGCGTGCTCATGGTCGGCGCCAATGCTTGTGCAGCCCTGACCCAAGCCGTGGTGGCGTGGTCACTGATCGCCGGGTGGTCCAGTCTCACGCTGCTAGCCGTTCTTGGTGCTGTCAATGGTGCGCTGGGGGCCTTGGCTGGTCCTGCGACGAGTGCCGTGCTGCCACAAACTGTCCCGGCCCTCTCGTTGGCCAAAGCGATTAGCTGGCGTCGGTTGAGCAGCAATGTTGCCTACGTGATCGGTTTTGGCCTTGCCGGTGTGTTGGTTGCCGCGTTCGGCTCAGGAGGAGCGCTGGTCATCGACAGTGCCACCTTTGCCATCGCAGCCACCTGCTTCTGGTTCGTTCGAGTTGAACACGAGCCAAGCGCTGAGCGCCACTCCTTCCTGGCCGAGGCGCGCGCCGGGCTAAGCGAGACGATGCGCCACACCTGGTTGTGGACCGTGATCTTGATGGCGACCGCCTATCACTTGTTCTTCGGTGGCGCCCAAGGCGTGCTGGGGCCGATCGTTGTCGGTGAGGAGTTTGGTCGAGCGGCCTGGGGCTATGCGATGTCAGCCACCATGGTCGGCTTCGTCGTTGGTGGACTCGTGACCTTGGTGTGGAAGCCACGCAAACTGCTCTTGGTCGGACAGATCATGCTCTGCCTCACGGCCCTCTTCCCGGCCGCGATGGCCGCCGGTGGACATGCCTGGGTGGTCTATCTCGGGTCCGCCCTCTACGGGTTTGGGCTGGAGATATTCAGCGTGCAATGGGACCTGGCGATCATGCAGAACGTGCCGGATCACTTGCTGGCGCGAGTCACTTCCGTCGACATGATTGGGTCGTTCGCCGTACGCCCACTGGGGTTGGTGCTCACCGGACCGATGGCGGCAGTCTTCGGCAACCGCGGCTGGCTCTGGATAGTTGCTGCGGCGTTGTTGGCTATCGAGTTGGCTCCGCTATTCCTCCGTGACGTACGGCGTTTGGAACGCAAATCGCACGACTAGAAAAGATTTCCGACGAAATGCGTAAAAGCCGCGTCACCAACCCCCGTCTCGGCCGTCCTTTCTCTGGCAGAGACTCGGGGGGACCAATAGTCTTTGCATGTTTGTGCAACACCCACTGTGTATTAAACAAAACTGTGTACAACATCAAACGACCCAGGAGGTCACGTGTCAGACCATGACACTTCCGCGTCACACACCGTGACGCACACCGAATACGAGCGGGAGACGGACACCCGCTGGGGCCACCGCAATCCAGGCATGGGTTGGCTGCTGGCTCTTCTAGGCATTCCGCTGCTGCTTGCCGCGCTTGCTGCTTTCACTGGCCACACCGCATTGGAATCTGACCTAGGCAAGGCCAGCGTGTCTGCTCTTGCTGACAGCGGCGTTCAAGGCCTTGACGGTGTTGACGTCAACTTCAGCGGTCGTGACGCCACAGTCAACCTGCCTGACGGTGTCTCGCTCTCTGCAGGCGACCGCGCCAAGGTTGAGGCAGCCCTCACCGGTGCTGGCGCGCGTGTGGTCAACTTTGCTGGCCCCGGCGCTGCTGCAGGTGGCACTGGCACCGATGGCGATGGCACTGACGCATCCCCGAGCCCCGAGCCCACCGACGCCACTGGCGAGGAGAACGGCGACGACTCATGTGACGCAGCCATCCTGCAGAGCAGCATCGACTCCGCCATCGGCGAAGACAAGGTGCTCTTCGACAAGTTCAGCCACAAGCTTGACCCTCAGGCTCTGGGTGAAGTCAACGCTGCTGCGGTGTACATCAAGAACTGTGCCGATGCCAAGGTTGAAGTCACCGGCCACATCAACCCTGGCGCCAAGGACTCTCTTGCCTTGCGCCGTGCTCAGTCCGTGAGGAAGGCCCTGATCGCCGCTGGTGTTTCTGCTGACGCGATTTCAGCCGTCTCGGCTGGCACCTCAGATCCCCAGGGTTCGGAATTCATCAACCGCTACGTCAACATCAAGGTCAAGTGAGGAACTGACATGGGATGGCTATTTGGACAACTGTGGTTCCTGCTCATTATCGCGTTTGCGGTCGGTGCGTTAGTGGCCTGGGCGCTCGTCAAGATGATGACGCCGCACGTGGATGAACTCGAGGCCGAAACTGGCCAAAGCGCGAAGGGAGCTCTTTCGTGAGCACGATCTTGTCCCACAACTGGTTGTGGGTGACCCTCGCTGCGCTGGCTGGTCTCTTGATCACCGCGTGGATGATGTTGCGCAAGGTGCGCACTGAGCAGCTCACTGCTCGCACGGTGAGCACCGGTGTTGCCGCTGCTGGTGTTGCTGGTGCAGCCGGTGTTGGCGCCGCTGCCCTCACTGCGGATGCTGATGCCGATGTGGATGCAGACGTTGACGCGGATGTCGACGCAGGCGTTGACGGCGACGTTGACCTCAGCGCTGACGTTGACGGCTCGGCCGCTCGCTACGAAGGTGTTGACGTAGACGCTGATGCGTCGGCTGACGCTGACGCCTCGGTTGACGCTGACGCTGATGTTTCGGGCTCGGCTATGCCGCTGGCAGCTGCTGGTGCAGCTGCTGTCGCACTCCCGGCCGTTGGTCGTTGGGGTGCTGGCTCGGCTGAGGCTCTTGCAGGCGGTGCGTCGCCGCACGCGTCGTACACCATCAAGGGCAACGCTGACTCGATGCTGTACCACACGACTGAGTCGCCTTACTACGGTCGCACGATCGCAGAAGCATTGTTCAACAGCGAAGGCGCCGCTCAGGCTGCTGGCTTCACTCGTTGGGACCAGCGTGTGCGTGAGCCCAAGGTTGCCAAGCTCGTTGAGATGCCGGCTGCTGGTGCTTACGGCGAGGGTTCGGCTGAGCCGCTTGCTGGTGGTGCGTCTCCTCACGAGTCGTTCACCATCAAGGGCAATGCTGACTCGATGCTCTATCACACCACTGAGTCGCCTTACTACGGTCGCACCATTGCCGAGGTTTGGTTCAACTCTGAGGACAAGGCATCTGCTGCTGGCTTCACTCGTTGGGACCAGCGCGTGCGCGAGCCCAAGGTCGCTGGCTTTGCAGACCTGCCGGCACAGTCACGGTTCGGCGCCGGTTCGGCTGACCCGCTTGATGGAGGTGCTTCGCCGCACGCGTCGTTCACCATCAAGGGCAACGCTGACTCGATGCTCTTCCACCCCGAGGACTCGCCGTACTACGGCCGGACCATCGCGGAGGTGTGGTTCAACAGCGAAGAGGCAGCTTTGGCAGCCGGCTTCAAGCACTGGAAGAACCGCTAACTAGATCCACCAACTGGGGCTCCTGCAAAGGGGCCCCAGTTGTCTTTTTCACCGGCTGTTTTCGGGCTTGTCCTCTAAGCTCGCCCCGTGTGGAATCCGTGGCGAAATTTCGACTGGAATGTGCGCGCCTGCGGGATGCGGGGCCATGTCACTTACCGACCCAATGAGCCGGAGCTTGCGCAACGACTTGAGGCGATCACTGCACTGGGGGAGACCTGGCGGTGCCTGCGCTGTGGCAGCTTTGTTCTGGGTGCGCCTCATGGGTTTGGTCCAGCGAATCTTGCTCCGCTGGTGCTTCGCGGAGAGGCCCTTCGAGACGCGGTCATCTTGCGCTTCTTCGCAGTCGAGCGCCTATTTCGCGGGTTGATGTTCTTCGCCTTCGCTTACGGCGTCAAAGTCTTCAACGGTGCCCGCGGCTCACTGGCCAAAGTCTTCGACACCTATCTGCCACTCTTGGCGCCGATCTTTGATCGCATCGGCATCGACGTTGAAGCCACCGCTCCGGTCAAGCTGATCGAGAAAGTGATGTCGACCGCCCACGGCACGTTGACCTGGGTGGCGATTGGATTGGCTGCCTACGGACTACTCAACTGCGTCGAGTTCGTAGGTTTGTGGCTGCTCAAGCGTTGGGGGGAGTACGTCGCAGTCGTGGCGACCAGCTTCTTCGTGCCCCTTGAGATCTATGAATTGGTGCACAAGGTCACCTGGGTCAAGGTCGCCATTTTGGTGCTCAACTTGGCATTGGTTGCTTACCTGATCTGGACAAAGCGACTCTTTGGGTTGCGCGGCGGGCACGAGGCGTTTGTCGAAGAACAACAACAGGCCTCGCTGCTTGAGGTCGAGACCGCATCGATCAAAGCCGACCTGCACCGACTGAGTCGAGGGTCTCGGCACCCGGGCTAAACCCGGGCGCCGAGACCAATTCGGTTACAGCGTCCAGCAGTTGCTCCATTGAGGAACCCCGGCGAACCGGGCCTCAAAGAATGCATACATTTCCGTCGAGGTCGACAACATGCCACCCAGGTGGGTGGGGTTCAGGTTCGTCGAGAAGTAGACATTGGCGCCCTTTGCGCACCAGCGCTTGGCCATGGCCTTACCCACTGCGTAAGGGATCACGTCGTCAAGTGCTGAGTGCGTGACCAGCACGGGCACGGTGGGCTTGATGTCACCAAGACGCTGGCCTTGCACAATGCTGGTGTACGGCGCTTGCGAGTAAATCTGACCCGCGCTCTGACCAGAGTTAGTCAGATCGACGAACTTCTTGCCGGAGTTGGAGAAAAGGTCGAACACACAGTGCCCCTCGACCCCGTCGATGACGGCGTCGCCAGCATCGTTGAAGGCGTCCTTGGCGTTGATGCCATAGCTCTCACTCAGCCCGCGGGTGGCGTAGAACAAGAACTCGGCGTACATCGAGCCATCGAGGTTCTTGGCAACCGCGAGCAGATCGGCAGGCACGGCACCAACCGAGGCGCCCTTGACCTTCAGGTCGGGGGCGTAGGTCGAGGCAAGCTCCACAGCTGCTGCAGCCGCGCCACCACCTTGGGAGTAGCCCTGGATGCCCACTGGGCTCAGGCTGCTCAGTCCGGTGCCGCTGAGTTTCTCCGCAGCGCGCACCATGTCGAGCACGGCTCGGCCTTGTGAGACCCGGTCCATGTAGGTGTGGATTCCTGCAGTGCCGAGGCCTTCGTAGTCGGTCATGGCGATCGCGTAGCCGCGCATCAAGAGGCCCTGAATGAAGAGACCTTCGTATTCGAGGCCGTCACTGAACTGTCGCGATGGTGCGCACTTGTCGGCCATGCCCTGGGTGCCAACGGCGTAGCCGATCACCGGGCGTCTGCCTAGGCCCACCCACGGGGACTTGGGCACCATCACGGTGCCGGAGACCGCGATGCGCTTACCCGTACGGTTAGTGGACGTGTAGAGCACTCGCTGGGAGTTGAATGCCACCTGGTTGGCCTGAGCGGGATCGAGGAGGTAGCTAAGCGCCTCGCTGCGAATGACAGTGCCGTTGCCCGCTGGCAAGTTCGCTGGTGCTTCGTAGAACGCTGGTCGCGGTGGCTCGGTCGCCGCCGTAGCCGGGCTGATGGTCATCCCAGCCAGCACGATGGCCGCGGCTGCCGCGGCTCGGAGTTTGAGTCCAGACACCTGGTCACCTCACTTCTAACAACCACCGGGGCGCTCCACGGCTGGGCTGAACCTTACTTCGAGTCAGGTCTGTTGACAAGAAGTAGTCGGCAATCAATGAGGGGCGTTCGTCACATGCGCTCGGGCCGCAGGCAACCGTGACTTCATCAACTGCGTGGTGACAACCGCAATCGCGCAGATCGCAATAGCCCCCCACCACATCAACGAGCGCTCAAGCCACCAGGTGAAGAGTGCCGGGGCGACCACGTTGGCAACATTCCAACTGACCTGGAAGAAGCCGGAGTAACTGCCGCGCGCCTCCTCAGGTGGCGCTTCGGCGGCAATCGTGGCCAACACTGGTCCTCCGATCAATTCCCCCAGGGTGTACATCACGATGGCGATAAGCACAGTGATCATGGCCACGGGTCCCGAAAGCAGAGGCAACAGGGCCAATCCGGCAAACCCCAGCGCGAACGCTGCCCACCCGGCATGCAAGATCTGGGCGCGCACTCGACCTGTCATTGCTTGAACGACGAGACCCTGACCCAGACCAACGAGCAGGGTGTTGATGACAAAGGCGACGCCTGCGACCCAGCCTGGCAAACCGACGTAGGTCACCAGATAGATCGGGATCGCGACATTGAGCACGATGCAACACATCGCGTAGCCCAGGTTGCTCAGCCAGAACCAGCCAAATCCTCGATCGCGCAACACGCGGCCGATCTGGCGCGGGGCCTTCGGCGCATCAGGGCTGCGGGCACTGCGGGGACTGACCACGAGGCCCAGCAGCATGATGAAGGAGACCAAGTACGACGCAGCATTGAGCCAGGCAGCCCCGAAGTAGGCCCCCAGCGTGCCGATGGTGAGCACGACCCCTGAGCCAAGCCCTCCCAGGGCAAACCCGACGTTGCGCAGGGCGCCCAAGAAGCCGAACCACATCTCGCGCTCACCGGGCACAGAAATCTCGGTCACCAACGGCACGAATGCTGCCCAAAACAAGCTGGTGGCCGCCGCAGACGCCAACGCGACCGCCCACACTCCAACGACGCCTGTCACGGTCGTGCTCAGCGCAAAGGTTGCAGCCATGATGAGTTGGCCAGCCAGCAGCGGGCCTTTGGGCCCAAAGCGATCAACGACGCTGCCCATCAACATCGAGACGGGTATGCCGAACAAGGCGCCTGCACTCATGGCCGCGCCAATGTGGCTCAGTGGCAGGTCGGTGACTCGTACGAAAAAGAGCAACTCAAAGGGCATCCACACCCCAGAGCCGATGGCATCGATTGCCAACGCCACCACGAACCGGCGGTGTTCGCCGATGGTGGGGAAGCCCAATCGTTTCAGCACCCCTGGACCTTAGTGCCTGGGGGCGCGTGGACTGGCCCCTACGACCAGCGCTGCTCGCGAGGCACGAAAGTTAGACCGCGGTCGCCGGTGTAGATCTGCTTGGGGCGCGCGATCTTCTGGTCCTTGTCTTGCACGAGTTCGAGCCACTGAGCCAACCAACCGGGGGTGCGGCCGATAG
>CALMMO010000316.1 GCA_937868455.1 uncultured Marmoricola sp. | reverse complement strand
CGGGGTATGACCTCTTTTGTGGTCGGCACGGGCGGCAAGCACCTTTACCCGCTCAAGAAGCGCCTACCCGCATCGGCTTACTTCGACAACAAGCACTACGGCGTGCTCGACCTCAGGTTGCGCGCTGCTGGATTCTCCTGGCGCTTCGTGACTATCGACGGCCGCACGCGCGACCGCGGTCGGGCCATGTGCCACTGACCCAATAGCTGCCAGCCCACCTTTCGGCTGCGGTCGCGGGCCTAGTTTTCGCAGACGTCATACGAAACGGTCGCGATAGGGCTTTGTTCGTATGACGCGTTGCAGGACGTCATACGAATAGGTCGTCATAGGGTTCGTTTCGTATGACGTTGCGCAGTCAAGACAGCCAGCCAACTCAAACAGGCTTAGGCCTCAGTGGTCGTCAGCCGAGCCCGGCAGGCAAGTTGTAGCGCGAAGCGATTGTCAGGGTCGTCAAGATCGATCCCGGCGGCGCGCAGACGCTCGAGGCGATACACAACCGCGTTGCGGTGCACGTGGAGGCGCTGTGCGGCCCGTTGGAGTGAGCCTTGTTCGTCGAGATAGGCGTGCAAGGTGGCCACCGCGGTGGCGGCTCGCTGCTCGCCAAGCGCGTCGATCGGCGCGAGTACGTCGCGCACAGTCTCGCGACCGGCTTCGGTGATCATCCATTCGGCGAGCATTCGGCGCGCGCCGAGCGATTGAAACTCGCAAATACTGAGCGGCCCATCAGTGAGTTTGGCGGCGGCCAGCGCAATCCGCGATTCCTCAGCGCACAGGCGTAGTCCTGCGGCGCCTTGATGTGAGGTCGCCAAACCGACGTGAAAGTTAAGGTGCGGGTGGGCTTCGCCCAGTCGTTCGACGACGGCCCTGATCGATTGATTGAGTCGCCCGGATGCCTGAGTGCCGGGTCGTGAGGGTGTGGTGCGCACGATGACGAAAGTCTGGTCCGGGCGAGCCACGGACCACTGCGCAGAGTCATGGCGAGTTTGATGCTCGGCAAGGAGTTGCACGAGTTCTTCTTCAAGATGCACGTGATCGGATGCGATCTTGTTGTCGATCACGGCCAACCTGGCCGCGGTATGCCAACCATCGACATCAAGTCCGACTTCACTGGCACGGGCGCTCACTGAAGCGAGGTTGGCTTGGGAGCACAACAAGATGGCGGCGAGTGCGGCCGACGCGGTTCGAACCGGGGCGATGAGCAGTCTCTCTTGCTCGGCGATCAATGCCGTTGCGGAGTCGGCAGCTAGTCGTGCTGCGATCACTGCGAAGTCCGCGGAGCTTGCCGCCCGCACGGCCCCAATCACGCGCCCATTGGCGCGCACCGGTGAGCCCGCATGGCTTTCTCCGTGCAGGTACTCCATTGCCACTTCGCATCCCAGAGAGATTTCGGCGACGACTTCTTCGACACTCGCTCCCTGATGAGTACGGCGAGCGACGGTAGCCAACTTTCGCAACGCTGCCCGTGCGTCGCCACCGACTCGTGTGGAGAGTTCGTCGACGACGAACAGTGGGTCGACTGAGTCGTCGATATCAAGCAGCGCTACCCCGCCGCGGACCGCCAACGACTCCGCAGTAATCGAGCGTGGGGTTGAGCGACGCATCAGCACAGCGGCCGCGCCTCGCTGGGCACAGTGGCGCACGAAGACATCGAGTTGGAAGCTCCCGGCGGCTGCGACAGTGGACCGAGTCAGCACGAGGAGAGTGCCCTGGGTGATTGGTTCGAGGCGACTGAGATCCTCAAGAAGGCTCACTTTGGTGATATCGCGCGGCTGATGTGGCATTGCCCGGACCTCGACCGGGCAGGCGATGGCGTTGGAGATGAATGTCGAGATGCTCTCCATCTGTTCCGCCGAATCTGGTCTCGAAGTACGAAGATCGCTAGCAATACCGTACTTGAAGTACAAGACACCGCTCAGCCGCGCGCTTACGGTGAGTGTGTGTTGATCACCCAAGACGACATCCCGGCTCTGGCGCGTGGCTGTGCTGTGCTCGGCACCGGAGGCGGTGGCGAGGTGACGACCAGCGCGCTGATTGCCCATCAGGCTTTGAGTGAGTGTGGCCCGGTTGAGGTGGTCACGTTGGCTGATCTGCCCCCTGAGGGCATCTTGATGCCGGTGGGGATGATCGGGGCGCCCTCAGTGTCGATCGAGAAGCTCTCCTCCGGTACTGAGATCGGCAGTCTGCGCAGACTGGTTGAGCACCACACCGGTCAGCCTGTGGTTGCTCTTATGGTCAGTGAGATCGGCGGTGGCAACGGGGTGCTTCCGGCAGCCTGGGCGGCGCGATCGGGACTTCCGCTTCTTGACGCCGACGGGATGGGCAGAGCGTTTCCCCAGGTCGACATGATGTCGATGAACGTCGCTGGACTCCCGCCCTCGTTGATCGTGTTAGCCGATGAGCGCGACAACGCGATTATTGTGCAAGCCGTTGACGGCCATTGGGCTGAGTTGATCGCCCGCTCAGTGACCGAAGTGTTTGGTGGCAGTGCGGCCATGAGTGACTACGTGATGCCCGTGCAGCGCGCACGGGGGGCGATCGTCGAGGGCAGCGTCAGCAACGCTTTGCGGATCGGACGAGCCGTTGTTGCCTCCGAGCACCCGGTGGAGGGGCTCTTGGCAGCGGTCCAGGGGATCAAGCTGATCGAAGGCAAAGTGGTCGACGTGCAGCGGCGTACTGCCGGAGGGTTTGTGCGCGGCAGTGTCGTGGTGGAGGGATACGGGGCCGACCAGGGCCGCCTAGTTCGCATCGAGATCCAAAACGAGAACCTCGTCGCGCTCGAAGACGGTCAGGTGCGCGTCATTGTCCCCGACCTGATCACCTTGGTTGATAGCCAGACCGCGGACGCGGTGGCCACCGAGACGGTTCGATATGGCCAACGAGTCGCGGTGATCGCGATGCCTTGCGACCCGATTTGGCGCACCAAGCGCGGCCTCGAAGTGGCTGGCCCTCGGGTGTTTGGCTACGACTTCGACTATGTCCCGGTGGAGGTGCTCCATGCCTCGTAAACCTGACCTGCGCCTGGGGATCGACGTGGGTGGCACCAATACTGACGCCGTCATTTTGGATCTTGAAGACCGAGTGGTTGCCCGCTCAAAGCAGTCCACGACAACTGACGTCACGTCCGGCATTCAAGCGGCCATCGCGGCGGTTGTGGCTGCGGGCCTAGATAAGAGCCGGATCACTCACGTCATGCTTGGCACCACCCATGCCACCAATGCCGTCTTAGAGCGTCGCCGACTCCACAAGGTGGCAGTGCTGCGCGTGGGAGCACCATCGAGTCTGGCTGTGCGGCCGATGTACTCCTGGCCCGAGGACTTGGTTGCGGCCGTGGGCGGACACAGCACAGTGGTCCGCGGAGGGTTTGAGTACGACGGGCGCGAGGTTGTGCCCTTCGACGCCGAAGCGACTCGGACGTTCTTTACGGACTTGGTCGGCAAGGTCGAGGCAGTCGCTATTTCGGCGGTGTTCTCACCAATTTCAGGTGAGCATGAAAGTCAGGCGGCAGCCATCGCCCGCGAGGTGCTCGGTGATGATGTCGTCATCTCGTTGAGTCACCTTGTCGGATCACTGGGGCTCTTGCCACGCGAGAATGCAACCATCCTCAACGCGGCGCTGACTGGAGTGGCGCGCGACATCGCCAACGCGATGACTCAAGCGCTGGCCGAGCACGAGATTGACGCGTCGGTGCTCTTCGCTCAAAACGACGGCACTTTGATGGACCTAGAGTTCGCGGCCCGATTCCCGATCCTCACGATCGGCTCGGGGCCAGCCAACTCGATCCGCGGTGCCGCGTTCCTGACGGGGATGACGGATGCGTTGGTAGCTGACGTGGGGGGCACGAGCACAGACTTCGGCATGATCGTCAATGGTTTCCCCAGGGAGTCGGCGTACGCCGTTGATATCGGTGGGGTCTCGACCAATTTCCGGATGCCCGATGTGCTGGCGTTGCCACTTGGTGGCGGCACGATCGTGCGACCCGGGACGCTGGGATCGCCCGAGGTCCAGCTGGGACCTGACAGTGTCGGCTACCGATTGCCGCAAGAAGCGTTGGTCTTCGGGGGACCCACCGCGACGCTCTCTGATGCATTGGTTGCTGCAGGGCGCGGCCAGATCGGCGGGAGTCCTCTGCCGGACAGCTCACTCGACCTGCTCGCGCGGGCAATGTCAGCCAGCGATGACGCCGTTGCGGAAGGTGTCGACCGGATGAAGGTCGGCCGCGCGGATGTGCCGTTGATCGTTGTCGGGGGTGGCTCGATGCTGATTCCGGATTCGTTGCCGGGGGTGTCGAAGGTACTTCGCCCGGAAAACTTCGATGTGGCCAATGCCATTGGGGCCGCGATTGCCAGCGTGAGTGGGCGCTGGGAGGAAGTTGTGTCGCTGGGCCAAGGTCGTGAGGTCGCGATCGAGTCGGCTTGTGCCCAGGCCAAGGCCCGGGCGGTTCAAGCCGGAGCCGACCCAGATCGAGTGGAGATTGTGGAAATCGATGAAGTGCCTTTGGCATACCTCACCGAACCAGTCGCGCGGATCAGTGTGAAAGCAGTTGGCCCGTTAAGTCGTATGTGAGAACGCATGAGTGAAGGAGACGGAAATGCACAAACTGACTAGGGCTGCTCTGGCGGTCGCGATGGCACTTGCGCTGGGTGCATGCACCGGAAAGGCGCCGACCAAAACGGCCCCTGCGACGGATCAGGCGTTCACCTACTTGAACAATCTTGATGTGATCACCGAGTGGGATCCGGCCACGAGTTACTCCAACGAGATCATTGCAATGAACAACCTCTATGAGCAGTTGACTCGATCGAACCCCAAGACCGGCAAAGTGGAGCCGTTGTTGGCCACTTCGTGGAAGCAGACCGATGGCGGTCTCACCTGGACCTTCGTCTTACGCAAGGGCGTGAAGTTCACAACCGGCAACCCACTGACGGCAGCGGCTGCCAAGGCAGCAATCGAGCGCACTATCTCACTCAACGGTGGCGCGGCCTACATCTGGGATCCGGTGAAGACTATTGATGCCCCCGATGAATCCACATTGGTATTCCATCTCAAGTACGCCGCACCGCTGGACCTGATCGTGTCCTCGGCGTACGCCGCATTCATTTACGACACCACAGCCGCAGGCTCAGGCAAGCTGGGGAAGTGGTTCAGCCAGGGCCAGGCCGCAGGCACAGGCGCCTACAAAGTTGGCTCGTGGAAGCAAGGCACTGAAGATGAGCTGTCCCTGGTGAAGAATGCCGACTATTGGGGTGGCTGGTCAGGGGCTCACTACACGTCTATCAACTTCAAGGTCGTGCCCGAACAGACAACTGCGGTGCAACTGCTTCAAAGTGGTCAGGGATCGTTCATTCCGCAACTGTCCGCGCCGCTTTTCAAGTCGCTGCAAAGTGATTCCGGTGTGAAGACGACGCGTAACTCGTCATTCCAAAACATCTTGGCGATGCTCAATACCGGTTCTGGCCCGTTGAAGGACAAGTCCCTACGTCAGGCAGTTGCTGCGGCCATCGACTACGACGGCATCGTGTCTGTCCTGGGCGGAGCTGTCGGCAAGGCAAGCGGGGTGGTGCCGGCGGGCTTGCTGGGCAACACCGACTCAGTCCAGCCAACAACGGATGTTGAGCGCGCGAAAACCTTGCTGCGCGATGCGGGGTACGGCGATGCAAAGAAGTTGAACTTGTCGCTGACTTACGCTGCTGGTGACCCGCAACTGGAAACCATCGTCACCTTGATGAAGTCGAACCTCTCG
>CALMMO010000315.1 GCA_937868455.1 uncultured Marmoricola sp. | reverse complement strand
CGGATCATTCATGTCGCGTCGCTGTTGGCGCATGAACTGGCGAGCCTCTTTCTTGCTAAAGCCCATCTCGCGCAGTTGCTTGCGGGTCATCATCGGGCTGTCCGGATCGAACTCATCATCCGCGCCGCCAAGCGCCCCGCCCATCGAGGGAATGCCGATAGCACCGAGTTGTTCAGTCGCCGATTTGGCGACGAACAACGTGGCGATGCCTTCAGGACCTGCAGCCTCCACCAGTTTGTTGTAGTCCTTGTCGTCCGCCAACGGTGACTTGGCGGCTGCTTTCACAGCAGCTTCGGCAACAGATTGACTGCTCGCAATGACCGCCCAATCTTCAGTCACCGCTACACCGATGTCTCCTGCACTGCACTGGACCACCTGGTCGAGGCCCTTCTTGGCGGCCTCCTGATCCGTGATCGACAGCACGCCGATCGCCTCAACGTCGTCCTGGCCCTTTGGCAGGGCCGCAGCGGCCAGGGTCGATCCCAACCATGGCTTGATCGCTTTGTCGAACGACACCTTCTCGCAATCAGTGTCCCCAAACAATGTGTCGAACATCGACTTGCGCAGATCCTCGCTCTTATCGAGCCTCATGTCCTTTTTGGCAGAAGGGAACTTGTTGAGCATCCGAAAGGCTTCGATCTTCTGCGATCCGCTGGGGTCCAAATTCCAACGCACCATGCCAAGCGCGTTGGCCGGGATTGCCTGCGCCGGGTCAGGACCAGAGGAGAAGAAGTTCTGGGCCGCCCATATGCCGCCGCCCACCAGCGCGAGCACTGCCGCAGCCGCGCCCGCGATGAGCACCGTGCCGCGCCGACGACTTGGCCTCGAGTCAGCCGCTGACTGTGCAATCGACTGGGCCATTAGCTGGGGCTCCACACTCACTTCGCTGCCCGCGATGCCTGGTGCACCAGCAGGTGATCCCGGTCCGCCAACTTCAGTGGGTGGCACGTGGTCTGACATGAGCGCTCCTTTGACTGCCTGGACGGCTGCCTTCTGACACTAACCCGAGACGGGGTATTTCAGACATATCTATGCGCAATTAACTGCCCTAATTGCGCCCTTTGCCGGCCAGGAGTTCGGCAAGGGTCATCACGCTGCGTCCAGGGGCAAAGTCATGAAGCTGAGTGCGACACGAAAAGCCGTCCGCGAGCACGACGGCGTCTGGATGCGCAGCAAGCGCGGGAGCTAGATCGTGGTCGAAAACGGCCCGGCTGACCTCGTAATGGCCCTCCTCCATGCCGAAGTTGCCAGCCATCCCACAGCACCCACCCACCATAACGACCTTGGCACCTGCTGACTCCAAGAGCGCGCGGTCAGCGTCCCAGCCCAGCACACTGGCGTGATGGCAATGCGGTTGAGCCACGATCGTGAGCCCATCGAGCCGCGGAGGGGTGATCTGCTCGCGAGTCAGGAACTCAGAAAGCGTCAGCAGGTCCGGCGCCGAGCCCACGAGTCGCGGCCCATCATGGCGCAGCGCAGCAAGACAACTGGGCTCCAAACCGATGATGGGTTTATCGGAGTACTTCGCGAAGACGGCCATTGCGTCACGTTGGATCTCTTTGGCCCGCTCGCGTTGCCCGGTGCTGATCCAGGTCACGGCACAACACGCCGGTTCCTCGATGACCCCAACCTTGAGGCCACAGCCACCCAGAAACTCGATGCAGGCGCGCCCTGCATCGGCAGCGAAGTGGTCGGTAAAGGTGTCAGCCCACAACCACACGTCGACGTCACCCGAAGCGCCTTTGGAGAGCCGATGCCTCGACATCGAAGGGAGTCGACGGCGCGAGTCGATGCCCGCGACACGCTTGAGCATGGAGCCACCCAGTTTGAGACCGAGGTTGCCCAACCCAGGCGGGGCCAG
>CALMMO010000314.1 GCA_937868455.1 uncultured Marmoricola sp. | reverse complement strand
AGGATCTCGACTTGGTCTTCTTCGGGCAGTTCCTCGAGTACGTCGGCCAACCGCTCATCGTCCATCGCTGCGACCACTTCGGTGCGCCGCTCGGGAGGCAGATCGTGGATCACACTGGCCGCGTCAGCCGGCTTGAGGTCCGCCAAGGCAGCGATGAGGTGCGTGGCGCCCTGGTCGACCGCGGTCTGCAGGCCGACCACTTCGTTCCATTCGGCTATGTGCGTCTGACCTCGGCGACGAAAGCCTTTGGTGGGCTCTTCGAGAGCGACTCGAGACAGCATCCAGTCGCGGGCTCGGGTCTGCTCCATGGCGACGTCATAGATGATGCCTTCGATGCCGCTCTCCTTGATGACCACACGGCGGTCGAGGAGCTGGCCGATCACCAGTGTCTCGGTTGAGCGCTTGGCAAAGCGGCGCATGTTGAGCAGGCCGGTGGTGATCACGGCTCCTGCGTCGATGCTGGTGATGCGGGTCATCGGCGCGAACACTTGGCGGCGGCCGAACACCTCAACGACCAAACCCACGACGCGGGGTTGTTTGAGTTCGCTACGCATCACCACGACCACGTCTCTGACCTTGCCAACCTGATCGCCAGAGGGGTCGAAAACCGGCAGCCCGGCTAGTCGGGCCGCAAAGACGCGGGATGCGGTCGTGCTCACAGGCTCAGGGTAGAGCCTTAGTCGAGGTCAACTGACCCGTTAATGAGTGTGCGGGTGTGTCCGCCGACCCAGATGTCGGTGCCGTCGTCGTGAACATAGACCCGTCCGTTGCGATTGAGGGCGCTGCCTTGGGCTGCGACGTACTGCTTGGGGAGGCGGTTAGTGCCGATCAACCACTGGGCTAAACCGGCGTTCAAACTGCCAGTCACAGGGTCTTCGGCGACGCCCAGGATCGGGCAGAACGCCCGCACTTCCAGGGCAGGCTCACTGCCAGTCGGGTAGAGACCGGCGATGCCGATCTCGAGTTCGCCCAGCGCAGTGAAGTCGGGGGTGGTGGCCAACACAGTCTCGGGGTCGGCCAACAACAGGCCTAGCCACGGCGGACCATTGACCAGCCAGGTGGCATCGAGCACATCAGCCTCGGTCAGCCGCAGGGCACGCAGAGCCTGTGCCAGCGTCTGTGAGTCGGGTGGTCCCGACTTGGTCAGAGGGGGTGCGGCAAAGCTGAGTCGGTCGTTCTCGCGGCGCACGTCGATGAGCCCGGCTCCACATTGCTGCACGATCGAGTCAGGGTCTTTGGGTGTCCCGCCGGCCTCCAACCAAGCGTGAGCGCTGCCCAGGGTGGGGTGGCCAGCAAAGGGGAGTTCGCCCCCTGGAGTCCAGATACGCAGCAGATAGTCGGCGCGCGGATCGGTCGGGCGGAGCACAAACGTGGTCTCAGACAGGTTGGTCCATTGAGCGAACTGGCCCATCTGCTCATCGCCAAGTCCGTCAGCCTCAAGGACTACAGCAACGGGGTTGCCTTTGGTGGGCTCGGCTGAGAAGACGTCGACGTACTTCGTGGGGCGCATGGTTAACCCGCCGCGACGGCGGCTTCGAGGGCCACCTCGATCATGTCGCTGAAGGTTTCTTGGCGCTCCAGTGCCGTGGTCTCTTCGCCGGTGATGATGTGGTCGGAGACTGTGCAGATCGCCAACGCCTTGCGACCAAAGCCAGCCGCGAGGGTGTAAAGGGCCGATGCCTCCATCTCCACTGCCAGTACGCCGTGGGCCACCATCGGGTCCATGAGTTCGGGTCGGGCCGGATAGAACGAGTCACTGGAGAACATCAGCCCGACGTGGGTCTTGAGGTTGGGGCGAGTCGCGGCGCTGTCGTAGGCGGCGCGGAGCAGGCCGAAGTCAGCCACGGGTGCGTAGTCAAGGCCGTGGAAGCGGATGCGGTTCATCGAGGAGTCGGTGCAGGTGCCGCTGGCGAGCACGATGTCGCGCAGTCCGACGTCTTTCGAGAGTGCTCCGCAGGAGCCGACTCGGATGATCGTTTGCGCGTCGTACTCACGAAAGAGTTCGTTGGCGTAGATCGCAAACGAGGGCTGGCCCATGCCCGAGCCCTGCACCGAGATCGGGGTGCCTTGGTAGGTGCCAGTGAAGCCGAACATCCCGCGGACCTCGGTGTAGCAGGTCGCGTCTTCGAGGAACGTTTCCGCGATCCATTTGGCGCGCAACGGGTCGCCCGGCATCAACACGATCGGGGCGATCTGTCCGGGCGCGGCGGCGATGTGAGTGCTCATGGCAGGTCACACTAAGGCCATGGAGTCCCAGATCGCCTTGTCGCAGCACGCGCATGACCGGATTGCTCACCGACGTGTCGATGACGACTGGCTCGACGCGGCGTGGGCATCGCAGCAGGCCAGGGTGCTCGTGGTTGCTGGCACTCGTCTGCCACTCACTGATGGGGGTCTCACGTGGCTTGCGCCGGCTCAGGCGCCCGCGGGGACTCGCGTGTTGTTGGGGGAGCGCGACTCGGTGGTCTACTTCGCGGTGATCGCCGATGGGGCGGCCTATCCCGAAGCTGTGCCGATCCGGTTTGCGTTGCCGTTTCTTGGTGCCGAAGCCGAGTTGGTCGTACACGCCATCGGTCTGGCCGAGTGGCACTGGTCGACCCGACACTGCCCGCGCTGTGGCGGAGCTCTGCACAGCACTCATCAAGGTCACGTGTTGCGCTGCGCAGCGTGTGAGCGCGAACAGTTCCCGCGCACCGATCCCGCAGTCATCATGCTCATCACTCGCGGCGAGGGTGATGCCGAGCAGTGCTTGCTAGGTCGCAGGCCGGGTTGGCCACCTGGACAGCACTCCACTTTGGCTGGCTTCGTGGAGCCCGGTGAATCACTGGAGCACGCAGTGCGCCGCGAGGTGCTGGAGGAGTCGGGGATCACCGT
>CALMMO010000313.1 GCA_937868455.1 uncultured Marmoricola sp. | reverse complement strand
TCCACCCAAGGACTCCAGCATCGTGTTGACCCGTGAGAAGGGTCTAGATCCAAAGAATCCGCGGTGGGCTGACAAAGGCGAGGGGTGCGCAGACTCCACCCAGGGAACCTGGCCCAGCATGGGCTTGAGCGTCGCTGCGTCCTTGCCCCACAAGATGGCGGCCAGCGGTCCTCCGCGGCGTACGACGGCCTCGATCGCGCATTGAGTCACCGCTTCCCATCCACGACCCCGATGTGATCCAGCCTGTCCAGGAGAGACCGTGAGCACTCGGTTGAGCAGCAACACCCCCTGTTCGCTCCACGGGCTGAGGTCTCCGCTGGTCGGTTGGGTGCACTGCAGGTCGGCGACCAATTCGGTGAAGATGTTGACCAATGACTTAGGCAAGGGACGCACCTGGGGAGCGACCGAAAAGCTCAACCCCACCGGATGCCCAGGAGTGGGATAGGGGTCTTGTCCCACGATCAGCACCCGCACATTCGCCATGGGTTGAGCGAACGCGCGCAAGATGTGATGGCCAGCTGGCAGGTAGCCGCGACCAGCCGCCATCTCGGCTCGGAGAAACTGGCCCATGGCAGCGATCTGGGCCTCCACCGGAGCTAGCGCCTGTGCCCAATCGGGGGCGATGAGGCCCTGCGCGACCAGCGGGCCGAGGGTGTCACTCACGCGTTCGTTGAGGTACGGCGTACGACCGACCCGCGCGAGTGAACAGCAACAGCAAGGTCCACACCACCACAGCGATGCCGAGGTAACCCAAAGTGACCAGCGACCACTGGGGCAAGAACTTCATTGACAATGGGGCGAGCACCAGCAGGGCAATCAAGGTCCAGCGCACCGCGTTAGACATTGATGCCGTGCCGGGGTCGCTCTCGCGCGAGATCTGCATCAGTCCGGAGCACGCGCCGAACATCACTAATACTGTGGCAATCAGATCCAGCCACGCCAACGTGCCTCCAGGGGAGGTGCCGGAGAACATCGAAACCCCCGCACCTAAGGCTGCGCCCGCCAAGCCGATGCCGAACCAGTTTCCTAGTCGAGACATTGTGAGCAGGGCCCAAAAGCATGCCAGCCACCCGATGATGTCGGTCACGACGTCGAAGCCTCGAACCGGGATGTCGACCAAAACAATGATCAGACCGATGGCGATCACGCTGAGTGGTTTCACGGCGCTGACCCTACTCGGGTGGGCCGAAGCAAGCGGTCCATATAGACGGTTAGCAACGACTCGCGCATGGCGGGACTGGCGGCGTCGAGGAGGGCATTGATGGGTGCCATCTCCTCCGGGAGCCCAATTCCATCGCCCCCGACCATGCCAGCAGCAGCCAGCAATCCATCGAACTCGGCGTCGCTCAACGCAGTTGGATCAAGTGCCTGAACGAAGGCGAGTACGTCGCTGTCAAGGCTGATGGGGCCTTGGGCGACTGCGTCTGCGACGGCGGCTTCAAGATCTTTGATGAACGACGGGACATCGGTGGCTGCTGACAAGGTCAGATGGAGATTGGCCGGGTGGCCGTCGTACGAAAGTTGAGGTTGCACCCACCAGGATCGGGTGTGCATCAGATCCGCGATTGTGAACACATCGCAACTACCTTCGGCCTCGAAACAGATCAAGGTGCTATCCGGTTGCCCGACCAGTCGCAAGTCTGGGTGTTTGGCGATCATGTCGAGAAGTTGGTCGACACCGTCGAATGTGTGGGCAGTGAGTTTCTTGTAGCCCTCAGGTCCGATCGTGTTGAGCACTGCCCACGCGCCAGCCAGCGGCCCGCCGGACTTCGTGGACTGCAAGGTGGGGTTGACCAAGGTGTACCCAGGCCAATGCGCGGTGGCGAAATACTGCGGGCGACGCAACTGAGCATCGCGATGCAAGAGCAGTGAGGTGCCCTTGGGTGCGTAGGCATATTTGTGTAAGTCCAGACTGATGCTGCTCACGCCCGGCACATCAAAGGTCCACGGCGTGACAGGACGCCCGATCTTGGCGGCAAAGGGGAGCACAAAGCCGCCGATGCAGGCGTCAACGTGCATGCGCGTTTCGTGCTTGATCGCCAGATCTGCGATCTCCTTCACCGGGTCAATCACGCCGTGGGCGTACGACGGCGCACTAGCCACGATCAACACCGTGTCGCCATCGACAAGGGCGCTCATCGCGGCGGGATTGGCGCGGTGATCGGCCCCCGTCGGCGCCACTCGCACCTCAACCCCGAAATACTCACCGGCCTTGTGGAAGGCTGCGTGTGCCGTGCTCGGCACCACGATGTTGGGCGTGGTTGAAGGGTGGGCTTGGCGAGCGCCCAACACCGCCAACAACACCGACTCGGTGCCGCCACTGGTCACCGTGCCGACCGCTGAGTCGGGAGCATCGATCATGTCGAGGGCAAACCCGACGACCTCGTTTTCCATCTGCAACAAGCTCGGGAAAGCAGTGGGGTCCAGCCCGTTGCTCCCCGCATACGCCGCCACTGCTGCCTTGCCGACTTCCTCAGCTTCAGGGATGCCGGCGTCGTACACATACGCCAGTGTGCGTCCCCCCACCACTGGGACGTCGAGGGATTGCATTGCGGCTAGTCGCGCAGTGATGTCGCTCATGGTGCAAGTTTCACCGGGTACCCGGTGAAACTGACGCTTCCCACGCGAAACTTCACATGGGAAGCGTCAGTTTTGCATGGGGAGTAGTGGCGCATGGTGCGCGACATGGCCTCGGTACGGCGGCCGCTAGTTGTTGGTGTCGAACCATTCCACCAACGAGGGCCAGGTGTCTTCGCGGGCGGCGCGCCCTGTCAGCGCCCCGAGGTGTCCTCCTGGAACGATCTCGAACTGCACCTCTGGACTGCCCGAGAGCACCTTGGTCCACGGTTTGATGGTGGCCATCGGCGCGATTGTGTCGACGTTGCCGGCCACGATCAGCACCGGTACCTCCATCGCACTCAACCGCACCCGCCGACGGCCCAAACGGATCGCACCGCCGGGCAGGTCGACTCCCGCCGGGACTTGATGGAAGAGGCGACCGAACTCTCGGCCGGAGTACGGCGACGCCTGCTTACTCAACTGCTCGACGGCTTCAACTTGGGCCAAGAATTCGCGGTCATCAAGGCGGCGCAATTTGGCTAGCGGGGTGGCAATGAGTTCTTGGACAGCTTGGTTGGCGACAAATTCGCCCACGAATGGGATCGGGCTTCCACCAAGAAGGCGGTAAGCCGCGCTCACCGGTGTTGGCACAGCACTGAGGTCAAGCAGGGGCCGTGCCGGAGCCAGGGCAGGGACCCCTGAGAGGTCGATCGGTGTGGACACCAACGAGAGCGATGCGATGGGCAGCTTGTGGGCGGCGGTGCTCAAGGCGGCAAGGATGCCGCCTAAGGACCAGCCGACAACGTGAACGGGACGTTGAGCGGCATCGGCTGACACCTCGCGCACTGAGTCTGGGATGACGTGCTCGACGCACTCACGCAGGTCAGTGGCGCCGTCGTACTCCACTATGTAGGACGGTCTGCTTTGGATCAGGTGCTCCACGAGTGAGCATCCACGCCGCAGATCGAAGGCCCTTGCCACACTGCGGTTCGGTGGGACCAGCAAAATTGGGTTGCCGACGGTGGGGCAGTCGTAGGAGTAGAGCTCACCCATCGTGGTCTGGGAAATCAGGGTGCGCGGCATGGGGCGCGGGTCGGCGCTGCCCCCATTGAGCGCGGCGAAAGCCACGTTGGCTGCGGCCGACGCGAGTTGAGCAGGAGTGGGGATCAGGTCCATATGCTCACAGGTTAGTCACGGGTCGATACGACTCGCCGGGGGCCAAATGACATCGATGTGATTCCTGCTCTAGACTCACCGCAACGTCGACGCCGTCGAAGGAGCCCATTGCATGTCCGCCGAGTACGCACTTCAGCCCACCACGGGTGACAGTGAGCTCACTGAGCGCGATTTGGCGATCCTCGACTTCGAGCGGCAATGGTGGAAGTACGCCGGCGCCAAAGAACAGGCAATCCGCGATCGCTTCGATATGTCTGCTGCCCGCTACTACCAAGTCTTAAACGTGTTGATCGACCAGGCGGATGCTTTGGCAGCTGACCCGCTGTTGGTTCGCCGTCTTCGCCGGCTTCGGGCAACTCGTCAGCGTGCTCGTTCTGCGCGTCGACTCGGCTTTGACGTCTAGCACGTGTCCCGAAGCGCTAGACACCGGGACGTAGAAGATCGCGCGAGATCGTCTTGGGTGTATGTCCTCGCCGTCGTACTCGTGGCAGCAGCCGCAGTCGGACTCGTTCTTAGCTACGACGGCAAATACGCGTTCTGGCGCCCCGAAGTGACGGTCGCGAAACCCACGCCGACTCTGACCCCGACGCCCACCTCAACCCCGACGCCGACGCCGACGCCGACGCCGACACCCACCCCGAGCCCGAAACCCAAGCCGAAACCCATTCGCCGCTCTGAGGTCTCCGTCTCGGTCTTCAACAATTCCTCGGTCACCGGGCTCGCCGCCCGCGCTGCCGACCGCGCCCGGGCCGCTGGATGGCGCGTGGTGTTCGTCGATAACTGGAACGGTGCCATCCCCGACAGCACCGTCTACTACCCACGTTCGCTTGCCCGAGCCGCCAAGCTCTTGGCGAAGGATTTGGGGATTACGCGCGTTCTGCCTGCGGTCGATCCGATGCGATCCGATCGCCTCACTGTGATCGTGATCAGCAGCTTCTCCTAGGCCTGAGAACAGGCGAAAAGTCACAAGTAAACCTGTGACTTTGGCGCCTTGCCCAGGAGATCCTCCGGGTAAAGCGCCAAACATCCCGGCAAAGCACACGCCTAATTCACCACGCCCATCCCGAATACCGGACGCAGTGTGCACATCGTGAGACGGGTCCCGTACTCTTTCGCCAACTCATTAAGAGGGGCAGAGGGATACGGCCCGCTGAAGCCCCGGCAACCACCGCGATCAATCCACTCGCGGGAAGGTGCCAATTCCGTCTCATGGCGATGGTCGCCGCGAGGAAGATGAGAAGGAGGATTCTCGTGTCTTCGATCGTGCTTCGTGAGGGCGCATTCGGCAACGCAACCGGCTTATCGTGTCGAGAGTGCGGGCATGTGCAGGACCTGGGTCCCTATTACGCCTGTCCTGAGTGTTTTGGCCCGCTTGAGATTTCTTACAACTTCCCGGCGGTGACGCGCGAAAGCATCGAGCGAGGTCCGCGCAACATCTGGCGCTACAAAGAGCTCTTGCCAGTGCCGGCCGACATCGAAGAAAGCCCCAACCTCGAGCCGGGTTTCACCCGACTCTTGAAGGCCAAGAACCTCGGCCAGACCCTCGGCATCGACAACCTGTGGGTCAAGGACGACAGCACCAATCCGACTCACTCGTTCAAGGATCGGGTTGTGGCCTGCGCTTTGAGCGCAGCACGCGAGTTTCACTCCAAGGTGTTCGCTTGTCCCAGCACCGGCAACCTGGCCAACGCCGTTGCGGCGGCGGGTGCCCGCGCCGGGATCAAGACCGTTGTCTTCATCCCGAGCAATCTTGAGCAGGGCAAGCAGGTCAACTCTGCGGTCTACACCGACTCCCTGGTTGCCGTCGAAGGTAACTACGACGACGTCAACAAACTTGCTTCGGAGATCGCTGGAGAAGAGGACGGCTGGGCGTTCGTCAACGTCAACGTTCGACCCTTCTATGCCGAGGGCAGCAAGACCCTGGGTTACGAAATCGCGGAGCAACTAGGTTGGCGCCTGCCCGATCAGGTGGTCATTCCGGTGGCTTCGGGGTCGCAGTTGACCAAGGTCGACAAGGCCTTCCAAGAACTCATCAAACTCGGACTCGTTGAAGATAAGCCCTACCGGATCTTTGGCGCCCAAGCCACCGGCTGCTCGCCCGTGTCGACTGCCTTCAAGGCCGGTCACGACGCGATCAGGCCAGTTAAGCCCGACACCATCGCGAAGTCGTTGGCTATCGGCAACCCGGCCGATGGGATCTATGTGCTCGACATTTGTCGTCGTACCGGTGGAGCCATCGAAGACGTCACCGACGACGAGGTACGCCAGGGCGTCCTACTCCTTGCCCGCACAGAAGGCATCTTCACCGAGACTGCCGGAGGCACCAGCATCGCGGTCTTGAAGAAGTTGGTTGAGACCGGTCAACTCGACCCAGAATTGGAAACTGTCGTGATCAACACCGGCATGGGGCTCAAGACCATCGAGGCGATCTCAGATCATGTAGGCGTCGCAGCCACGATTCGTCCGTCGTACGACGCCTTCGCTGAATCTGGCGTCGTGTGACCGTGACGGTGCGGGTGCCCACCATTTTGCGCACCTACACAGGCGGCGCCAGTGAGGTCGAGGCGCATGGCGCGAGCGTTGCTGAAACGATCGATGATCTCGAAGCGACCTACCCAGGAATCCGCTCGCGCCTCCTCGATGACACCGGCGAGCTAAGAAGATTCGTGAATGTGTACGTCGGCAACGAAGACGTCCGCTTCCTCGAAGGACTTCGCACCCCAACCGGCGATGGAGCTCAGGTGAGCATCATCCCCGCGGTGGCCGGAGGGGCCTGATCGCTTAACCGGGAAGTTATGCGCTTTGCGGGGGAGATCCTCCCCGCAAGGCGCCAAAGTCACAGGTTTACTTGT
>CALMMO010000312.1 GCA_937868455.1 uncultured Marmoricola sp. | reverse complement strand
CCTCGGGCCACCTCGCGCAACGCGTCCTCGCGCTCGCCATCAAGGAAGGCGGCGGGTGACTCAGCCAGCACGAGCGCGTCGCCCGTGCGCACGGTTGTCTCCACCGGCGGGAAGGCCCACATCGTGCCGTGGGCGTCGCCCAAGACATCCACGTCCACTCGACGTACGCCCCTGAGATCGGCGTTGGCGGGGGTCATGGCGAAGTTGGGGGTGCCCGCGACAGTTGTCGCCAAGACTGCGGGGTCGGTGATGCGACGAAGCACTGCGCTTGAAGGCCCAACGAAGACCAACCCCGCTGCTTCGCACTTGTGCGCCAGGTCAGCCACATCAATGCCGTCCCAGGCTGCTGGCCAGACCGCGTCAATGCCGGCTTTGACCAAAGCGGCCACGAGAGTGGCTGCGTCTGATGTCGCGACGCTAAGAACTTCGTCTGCTTCCCGAGCAAACCACGGATCAGTAGCTGCGCCGTCGTGCACGAGCACTGCCGTGAGGTCTGAATCGGAGCGGCGACTGAGGTTGCCGATGGCCGCCAAGATGCGCACCGCTGGCTCACCGTGCTCCAAAACCGCGAGGCGACTAATGCTCACCATGGTTGCTTCAACAGTTCGTGGCTCATGAGACTGTGAATCTCCCTCTTCGATTGGCGGCGTCGCCGGTGCTGCGCTAGCCAACCAGATCGGAGCCACTCGTGACTATGACTACAGGCCCGTTTGGCCGATGAGTCTGTGCCGAGCAGATTTAGCGCGGGGTCACCAGAGGCACCCGCAGGTGACCTGGCTCGGGGCGAGCCTCATAGTCAGGAGTGCGGTCGTAGGGCTGCCAGGCTAGGTACGTCGTGAGGTGCTGGTGCACTGAGTCGGTGATGTCGTTGACGCTCACGGTGCGACCAAGTTCGGCACTGAGGGAGGAAACCCCGGCATCGGCGATGCCACACGGCACGAAGCGGTCATACCAAGCCAGGTCGACGTCGCAGTTGAGCGCAAAGCCGTGCATGGTGACGCCGTGGCTTACTCGGATACCGAGTGCGGCCAGTTTGCGCTCGGGGCGGCCGTTGCCCGCCTGCATCCACACCCCAGATCGGCCGGGCACCCGCGCAGTCGTCACACCGAAGTCGGCGCAGACGTGGATCAGGGCCTCTTCGACTCGGCGCACGTAGTCAACGACGTAGACATGATCGGGCAATCGCACGATCGGATAGCCGACCAATTGCCCAGGGCCGTGGAAGGTGATCTTGCCGCCGCGATCAACATCGATGATCTCCGCGCCGCCAGCGTCAGTGGGGATCTCGTGAGCATCGGTGCGTTTGCCGCAGGTGAACACCGGGGGATGTTGCAGCAACAGCACTCGATCGGGACCACCGGCGACCACTTCGCGGTGGTGTTCGCGCTGGATTTCCCATGCCTCGTGGTAGGGAACCGTCCCCAGATCGATGAACATGGACTAACCCTAGGCGAGAGGCGCTGGGCTCTTGCTGGGACAGGGATGGCGCCCTAGGCTCCAGTGGTGCGAATTACGAAACAGGTTGCGTGATGCGCAACAAAGACACCGTACGGCGACTCTTGGAGCACTCACGTTACGAAGTGCTGCCCACCGCCACGATTGAAGAGAAGATCGTGGCCAGCGTGCCCACAGATCGCCAACTCACGGTGACCGCATCACCTGCCAAACCACTCGATGAGACCTTTGCGCTCACCGAGCGGCTCAGTGCCCACGGCTATGACGTGGTGCCGCACATCGCGGCCCGCATGGTCTCGGGTCGTTCAGAACTCGAAGACATCGTGGCCCGACTCACCGAGGCTGGGGTCACTTCAGTGTTCGTGCCCGGGGGAGATGCCAATCAGGCCGGCAACTACCCCGATGCGCTCTCACTGCTCGAAGACCTCGCCGACCTTGGCAACCCGTTCCATCACGTGGGCATCACTGGATACCCCGAGACGCACCCCACGATCTCTGATGACCTTACGATCCAGTCGATGTGGGACAAGCGAAAGTTCGCCACCCACGTCATCTCCAACATGACGTTTGACCCCAAGCAGGTCGATGGCTGGGTCTCGCGCATGCGCGCACGCGGCATCACGTTGCCGGTGTTGCTCGGCGTGCCCGGGCCAGTCGATCGCGCCAAACTGCTCACCATGGCGACCAAGATCGGGGTGGGAGATTCCACCAAGTTCTTGATCAAGCACAAGGGCACGTTCGCTCGGCTCTATTCGGGCGGGTTCACGTGCGAGAAGTTCATCGAAGCTTGCGCCAAGACCGCAGCTGACCCGGCGATGTTGGTCGAGGGGATGCACATCTTCACCTTCAACCAGGTGGCTGAAACCGAGAAGTGGCGCGCCGACTTGCTCGATCAACTCAACTGAGCGACCAAATCCTCAAGGGCAGTCTCCAAACCAGAGGTGCCCACAGGTCGAATCACCAGCGGCAGGCCGATCCGGGCCGCTGCACTTTCGGCCAGTTCGGTGAGTTCAGCGGTCGGCTCTTGGGCTAGCCACACCACTTGGGTGTAGTGGCCGAAATAGTCAGGGAGTAACTCGGGGTATCTATCGAGACCCAGTTCCTTCTCCACCGTGCGCGCAAAACTCTTCACCAAGAAGTCGGTCAGCAAGTAGGTGCCGGGCTCGTTGGTCAGCAACTGCGTGATGGTGTTGGCGCCGGCGTACACGTCATAGCAGTGCAGTCCGGGCAACCGGTGCAGCCCCAACTCCGCACACAGCTCATCCAAGGCGCCGTAGGTGCCACAGTCGGAGTAACCCACCGCCACCTGGGAGTACGACGGCGCTAGAGCAGCCGCGAGTTCTCGCACAGCCGGCGCGATCTGGCGCGGCTTGTTGTGCAGCAACGGAGGCAACGGGTGCACATCAACCTGCCAGCCCCGGCGAGCCACGATGTCGGCGGCGGGCTGGGCGAGCGCACCGCACGCGATGAGTGCGGCTTTAGAAGGAGAGTTGGTCGACGAAGCGGTCGTTGAAGTCGGCTCGGTCTGAGAGTTCGACATAGTCCACCTCCTCCAACAAGGCGTTGGCGCCCGCGCGCTCGCGCAAACTCAGCAACGCCATTTTGGCTCCCTCGCCGGCCACGTTGCCAGCAGAGATGATCCGCAACGTGGGGAGCTTGGGCACCAGGCCGATGCGGATGGCCGAACTCGCGGAGAGGTAGGAGCCGAACGATCCAGCAAGGAGAACCTGCTGGATGTCGCTGGGGTCGAGGTTGAGTTCTTCGCACAGCAAGGTCCATCCGGTGGAGATGGCTGCCTTAGCGAACTGGAGTTCGCGCACATCGCGCTGAGAGAGCACGACCGCAGTTTCCGGCTCGTCGATGGGACCGGCCAGCACGAAGACGCGCTCTTGGCCGATCTGGACCATCCGATCTGCCAAGGCGGGCGCAACCGATGCCGGGTCAGCGACGAAGCGGCCCGAGGAGTCCAGCAGCCCCACCCGTACGAGTTCGGCGACCGCATCGACAAGTCCGGAGCCACACAGTCCACGAGGTTCCACATCGCCAATGACACCGAGAGTCACGGTGTCGCTAAGCGCGACTGTTTCGATGGCCCCATCGGCGGCGCGCATGCCGCACCGAATCGCCCCACCCTCAAAGGCAGGCCCAGCCGGTGCCGCAGTGGCAAGCAGGGAGTCGCCATTGGAAAGCACGATCTCGCAGTTGGTGCCAATGTCGACGAAGAGGCGCAGACGCTTGTCGCGGTCCATCCCGGTGGCCAACATTCCAGCCACGATGTCGCCACCCACGTAGGCGCCCAAGGAGGGAAAAATCGCTGCACGAGC
>CALMMO010000311.1 GCA_937868455.1 uncultured Marmoricola sp. | reverse complement strand
GCGCGCGGCCTCACCGCTATCACGGGACCAAGTGGCTGCGGGAAGTCCACGCTGATGGCTGCACTTCTGGGCGAACTGCCAGTGCGTGCGGGGAGCATCTCGTGCGGCGACCAAGCGATCACCGACTCACTGCCGTCGTGGCGCGAGGCCGTGGCCCATGTCGGTCAAAGGCCCTGGATCGTGACGGGTTCAATCGCAGACAACGTTAGGATCGGTCGGCCCGAGGCCACCGACGCCGAAGTTGAAGCTGCCCTAGCCAAAGTCGACCTGCGCCTGCCGCTCGCAAGCAGCGTGGGCGAAGATGGCCGGTTGCTCAGCGCAGGTCAGCGGGCTCGCCTAGCGTTGGCGCGAGTGGTGATCAGCCAACGACCCTGGGTGCTGCTCGACGAACCCACTGCCCACCTCGATGAGGCGACCGAGACTGTCTTGTTGGCGACTTTGACCTCGTTGGCCCGTGAGCGAGCCGTTGTCGTCGTGGCTCACCGCGAGGCACTCGTTGACGCTGCGGATGCTCAGATCGCGTTGCCCGCTCGTCAGCGGGTGCAACTGCCCATGGCCCCCGTCAAACCCACCTCACACGCCATCGCTCCAGAGTCGGTCAACGAACCAGTTGCTGAAGTGAGCCGCTTCAGGAGCGCACTGGGCACAGTGTTGGCCTCTCTTGCCTCTGGATTCGGGGTGGCACTGACCGCCACTGCTGGATGGCTCATTGCTCGAGCGGCCGAGCAACCCCCAGTGCTTTATCTGATGGTCGCCATCGTCTCGGTGCGTCTGTTCGGGTTGGGACGGCCTGCCTTGAGATACCTCGAGCGGTTGATCACCCACGACGATGCTCTGCGTCTGCTCGCAGACCGTCGCGCGCGCGTCTATGACGTCCTCGTGCCATTGGTCCCCGCACGCCTGGGCCGGCGACGCGGTGATCTGTTGACTTCCATCGTTGACGACGTCGATTCGCTCGTTGACCAGCGACTGCGGGTGCGATTGCCTGTCTCCACCTGGGTGATCTTGAGCTTCGTTGCTGCGCTGATCGCCCTCATCAACGACGCCAAGGCAGCCTTGGTGGTCCTCAGCTGCAGCCTGCTTGGCGGTGCGTTGGCCTGGGGTCTGGCGCGCGGCTTCGCCGCACGCCACGAACCCACTGCCGTCAACGCCCGCGCTGATCTGTCGGCAGTCGTGGTGGAGACCCTGACGCATGCCCGATCGCTGGTGCTGTGGCAACGCGACGATGCCGTGCTGGCTCAGATCGATTCTTTGAGTCACCGCAGCGCACAAGCCGTGTCTGGTTCGGCACTCGGTCTCGTGCTGGGCCGAGCAGCTGCGCTTCTGGTGGGCGGCATCGGTGTGGTCGCTATCGGATTGGCTGTGGCCCCTCAGGTGCGCGACGGTTATCTCACCGGTCCAGCAGGGGCGCTGCTCTTGCTCTTGCCGATCGCTCTCGTGGACGTGATGACACCGCTGGCTGACGCGGGGTCGCTCTCGGTGCGCACCTCGGCTGCCCAAGCCCGAGTCGATGCCTTGGCCCAGTTGCCTCCAGCGGTCACTGACCCCGCCAATGGCCTCGTCCCCCCTAGCGCCGCCGTACAACTCCAGCGCGTGAGCGCCGCGTGGGACACCGAGCCAGTGCTCACCGACCTCTCACTGGATCTGCCGGTTGGACGCCACATCGGTGTGATCGGGCCTTCTGGTTGTGGCAAGTCGACGCTTGCAGCACTGCTCATGCGCTTCCTCGTGCCGACCTCAGGCACCCAGACCGTCGGCGGAATCAACGTCAAAGAGATCAGTGGCGATGACGTACGCCGCATGGTCGGCCTAGTCGATGATGACCCTTACGTCTTTGCCTCAACGGTGACCGAAAACATCCGCCTTGCCAGGCCGACAGCGAGCGATGATGACGTGGCTCGGGCACTGGAAGCCGCACACCTTGGCACCTGGCTCGGAGGGCTCCCGCGAGGACTTGCCACCCATCTTGGCGAAGGCAACGTGCAGGTCTCGGGAGGCGAGCGCGCGCGGATCGGCCTAGCCCGTGCGATTCTTGCGGACTCCCCTGTTCTGGTGCTCGATGAGCCCACTGCGCACCTGGACACCGACACAGCTGAGGCGCTCACCAGCGATCTGCTCGCCGCCAGTGATGCTCGCTCATTGGTGTGGATCACCCACACCTCTGTCGGTTTAGATCAGATGGATGAAGTTATCGAAATGGGCCGCTAGCGGCGCAACTCGCCTCGGGCTTCACCTGCCCACAGACTGATCCTCAAGGCAACCAAGTCATCAAAGTCAAAGGGGTCACGACCGGTGACCTCACGCACTCGGGCAAGCCGATGTCGGACGGTGTTGACATGCACGAAGCTTGCCTTGGCGGCATGCTCGACACTGCGATTGTGTTCGATGAATTCGCGCAGCGTCTCCACAAGGACACCGTCGGGGTCTGAGGCCCTCAGAGGGGTGAGCAAACGATCAACGAACGGGGCCAGCGCAGGCCAGGGCACCTGATCGAGCAACCCGGTCAGCGTGACTAGCTCATCGGCAACAACCACTCGACGTTCTCTTACAGCGACATCGAGTGCTCGGCGCGCTGCTCGCACAGATCTGGCCAGCACAGGCAGAGCGATATCGGTAGCCATGCCACACAAGATTGCTTCGCTTTCGCATAACCCTCGAAGTGTCTGGGCATCCCCTCCCAGCGCGTAGGCGGTGGTTGGCGTCTCCCCCACCAGCCAGCCACTGAGATCGCCTAACGCTGTTGAACTGGCCCCTGCAGGGAAGGCGGCCAACACAAACCGCTCGGGGTCCAGGCCAAGCGTCACCATGTCGACGCGCAACGCTTCAGGGCTCGCTAGGCGTTCGCCAATCAGGCGCACCAACTCACCGACCCGCTCGCGTGCCACTGTGCGCTGCAACTCGTGAGCGCTGGCGCCACCGCGTCGCTCGTGAGCCAAGCGATGCTCGATGACGAACTCCGAGATGGTCAAGAAAGGGAGTCCAGCCGGCACCATCAGCAACGGGAGACCCGACTCGTGGCACACGTCGAGAATCCCCTGCGGCACCTGGTCATGCACGTCGCCCAGCCCGAACGCGATGCCGGCGCCTCGAGCCTCGACGACTGCCTGAGCGAATTGCCGACTGGCCTCCTCCGAACCCAACCGGGCACCAACTGTGCAGACCAACTCGTCTGGGCGCAGATAGACACCAGGGTCAGTGAGTTCCGTGGCCTGCACCCAGCGCACAGAGCGCCCCAGGGCGTGGTCACTCACCTCAAACGCCAGTTCGATGCCCGAGATTGCCACCACATCACGCACTGAAACTGAAGCGACCATGACGATGATGTTAGCCAAATACCTGATTTGATTGGAGTTTTCTCTAACCACCCAGACCCGTTCCTGTGCAAACCTGTCCGATTGCTTGCCGTCCCCAACCACGAGCGGTGACTGTTAGCTCAAGCGATCGGCCACCTCGTCGGCCGGCTTGAGGAGGTTCTGCGATGTCGAATGCCATGTCCGATCACGTGTTGAAGCGAGAGTTCAATCTCTGGTCCTCGTTTGCCTTCGCGTTTGCCTTCATCTCCCCCATCGTCGCGCTCTACGGAATCTTTGGGCTCGCCATCATGACTGCGGGACCCTCATTCTGGTGGGGCTTCTTGCTGGTCTTCTTGGGCCAACTCCTCGTGGCCCTCGTCTTTGCCACCTTGGTCTCGATCTGGCCCATTGAAGGATCCATTTACCAGTGGTCACGGCGCCTGGTTGGCAACGGCTACGGCTGGTTCGCTGGCTGGACCTACATGTGGACCTTGGTGATTGCGATGGTCGCAGTTGCTTTGGGCTCGGCCGGGTTCGTTGCGAACATCCTCGGGGTGAGCGAGGTGAGTTCAACTCAACGAGCGCTCATCGCTGCGGTCATCTTGGTGCTCGGCACCGGGCTGAACCTAGTTGGTAGGCAAGCACTCAAAATCTTCATGACCGCAAGCATCATTGCGGAGGTCATCGGTTCACTAGGGCTTGGCACCTGGCTACTCGTGGCTCACCGCCACAACGACCTGAGTGTCTTGACCCAAGGAGATGGCAGCGGCAGTTACCTGAGCCTGTCTGGGCCCTTCCTCGTCGCAGTGGCCTTCATCGGCTGGTCGTTTGTGGGATTCGAAAGCGCAGGAGCCATTGCTGAAGAGGTTCACGAACCCCGCAAGAACCTGCCCAAGTCTGTGATCTTCTCGCTGACCTTCATCGCAGCTGTCGTGATGTACTCCAGCCTCGCCATCATCTTGGCCATCCCAGACCTGAAGGCAGTTGCTGCTGGCGACGTTGCCGACCCGGTATACGAAACCTTGACCGCTGCGTTGGGCGATGGCATCGCCAAGCCCGTGGAGTTGTTGTTCTTGATCGGCTTCGTGGCCAGCTTCTTGGCCCTCCAGACATCTGCTTCTCGAGTCATCTGGTCCTACGCGAGAGACCGAGCCCTGCCCGGCTCAGCCATGCTGGGTCGACTGAGCACCAAGGGTCGGATCCCGACCAACGCCATTGCCCTGACCACGCTTGTAGGACTGTTGTTGCTGCTACTGAGCCTGGTCGCCACCAACATTTACACCGTCATGGTGAACTTCACGACTGGCGGCTTCTACCTGGCCTTCTTGTTCCCACTTGTGGGTGCCTTGGTGGTCCAACTTCGCGGCCAGTTACCCAAGGCTGCGTTCAGCTTGGGCGGGGCCAGTTTGCCCATCACAGCCGTGGCCACCGTGTGGGCAATCTTTGAGTTCTTCAACATCTCCTGGCCACGCCTGGTCTACCCCGGTCAGCGCTACTTGGACTGGTCTGTATGGCTCGCGGTCGTGATCTTGGGTGCAGTCGGCGCTGTCATCTTTATGACGGTGCGCAACTCGATGGTGGCTACCTCAGTGATCGATGCTGAAGAGGCCGCCGACGAATCCGCCGATCTCCAATGAGCCAGCGCGTCGCATTGGTCAGTGGCGCGGCCAGCGGCATTGGTCGAGCCATTGCTGCTGAACTCAACGATCGCGGCTGGGCAGTGCTGGGGGTGGACCTTGGGCCGGCGCCAGAGTGTGCGCTCAGCGTTGAAGTCGATGTCACTGACACTGCCGGCGTGGCCCGCGCTGTTCGACAAGCCGAGCAGCAACTCGGCCCGGTCGAGGCTGCCGTTTCTGCTGCGGGTCATTACGCCATAGTCCCCATCAGCGAGATCGACCCAAGTGCCTGGTTGCGGATGTTGCGCGTGCACCTGGGGGGCTTGGCCGCCATCACTCGTGCCGTTCTCCCGGGGATGGTTCGACGAGGAAGTGGCTCCATCGTGGCGATCACTTCTGAACTTGCCATCGGCGGGGGCGACAGCGACAGCCATTACGCATCTGCCAAGGGAGCAGTTATCGGGTTCGTGCGCAGTCTTGCTGCAGAGGTGGCGCCACAAGGGGTGCGCGTCAATGCAGTGGCACCCGGGCCAACCGACACGCCGCTGTTGGCTGCGGATTCACCATGGCGTGCACCGGAGTACCTGAGCACGTTGCCGATCGGCAGGTTGGTTCGCCCCGATGAGGTTGCGCTCTGCGCTGCCACGCTGATCGAAGAACTCCCCTTCTGCGTCGGCGAAATCATCAGCCCAAATGCCGGGGCGGTGATCTGACCATGGGTCGACTATCGGGACATGTGGCCTTCGTTAGCGGCGCCGCCCAAGGCATGGGTGCTGCCCATGCACGTCGGCTCGCCGCTGAGGGTGCCCTCGTCGCCGTCAATGATCGCGTGGCCTCCCCTGCACTGGATGACTTGGCCCACGAGATCGCAGGGTTAGCGGTGCCCGCCGATATGGCGGACCGCGAGGCCGTCTTTGCGGGCCTCCAGCAGGCCAGTGAGCACCTCGGAGAGGTCGATATCGTCGTCGCCAACCATGCCTACATGAGCATGAGCGACTTCTTGGACCATGACGAAGACGACTGGTGGCGCGTGATCGACACCAATCTGGGTGGCACCTTCTGGCTAATTCAGGCTGCCCTGCCCAGCATGCGTCGGCGTGGTGCAGGACGAGTGGTCATCATCAGCAGCGAATGGGGGCAGGTCGGTTGGCCGCGAGCCACGGCGTACTCGGCCTCCAAGGCCGGACTGATTTCGCTCACCAAAACCCTGGGTCGCGAGCTAGCTCGCGAGCACATCATCGTCAACGCGATTGCACCGGGAGTCACTGATACACCGCAACTGCAAGTCGATGCCGACGCGGCGGGGGTGACTTTGGCGGCCATGCACGAGGAGTACGCCGCCACCATCCCCTTGGGCCGAATCGGCGTGCCCGAAGACATCGCCGCCGCTGTGGCATTCTTGGCCGACTTCCGGATGGAAGCACTCGTTGGCCAAGTCGTTTCAGTCAATGGTGGCAGCACCCGCACAAGGGCCTAGTTCGACCAGTGCCCACCTCAAGGAGTCAGTGATGAGTGACCAACACGTGCGCTATCCCAACGGGGTGGTGGGCCAAGTCGATGGCATGGCCTCGCCGCGCTACGCCGGGTTAACGACATTCGCGAGGTTGCCTCGCATGGACGAGGTCGAAGACTTCGATATCGCCGTCGTCGGTGTGCCCTTTGACGCCGGTGTCACATACAGACCAGGCGCACGGTTTGGACCATCCCACATTCGTCAAGCATCAAGGCTTCTTCGCCCCTACAACCCCGCCCAACAGGTGGCAGTGTTCAACAAAGCCCAGGTAGTCGACGCCGGTGACGTGGATTGCAACCCGTTCAACATCAGTGAGGCGTTGGACCAGATTCAGGTTGGGGTCGCCGGGCTAGCCACGCCCGAGCGTCGGGTGTTGGTGCTTGGCGGTGATCACACGATTGCGCTGCCGGTGCTTCGAGCGCTGCACGCGATTCATGGTGCGATTGCTTTGGTGCACTTTGATGCTCACCTTGACACCTGGGACACCTACTTTGGCGAGCCCTGCACTCACGGCACACCGTTCAGGAGAGCCAGCGAAGAGGGCTTGCTGGTCAAAGGCCACTCGGCCCATGTGGGCATCAGGGGCTCTCTCTATGACGCTGCAGACCTCACCGATGATGAGGCCCTGGGGTTCACGATTGTGCACTGCCGCGACTTTGACCAGATGACTCTGAGCCAGGTGATTTCCCGAGTCCTCGAGCGGGTCGCGGACCACCCCGTCTATGTCTCCATCGACATCGATGTGCTTGATCCGGCCCATGCACCAGGAACGGGCACCCCTGAGGCTGGTGGCATGACAAGCCGCGAACTGCTGGCCATCTTGCGCGGCATGGCGGCGCTCAACATTGTCGGAGCAGACATCGTTGAGGTCTCCCCTGCCTACGATCACGCCGAACTCACCGGGGTCGCTGCTTCACATGCGGCGTACGAACTGCTCAGCGCCATGTCGGCCAGGATCAACCGATGAGGTTCCCGTGGCCGCAGACCAAAGTTGCTGCGGCCGCATTCACCTTCGATGTGGATGCCGAATCGGCGGTCTTGTGGGGCGCACCCCACACTGCCCATCGCATGAGCGTGATCTCCCACCAGGCCTATGGACCGTTAGTAGGCGTCCCCCGCCTGCTGGGACTACTAGCTCGGCGCGAGATCACCGCGACTTTCTTCGTCCCTGGCTACACCGCTCACCGTTACCCCGATGTTGTGCGCGCGATTGTCGACGGCGGCCACGAAGTGGCACACCACGGCTACTTGCACGAGCAGCCCACCGCGCTAGATGAGGCTGGTGAAATCGAGGCTCTTGATCGCGGGCTAGACGCCTTGCAGGAGGTTGTCGGGGTCAGACCAAGCGGTTATCGAGCGCCGATGTGGGATCTGTCGTGGCGTACTCCGGCGCTCTTGGCGCAACGCGGATTTCTCTACGACTCATCATTGATGGACGCAGATGCACCCTATGAACTAGCCGTTCCTGACTCTGATGCTTCGTTGGTTGAGATCCCGATCCAATGGGCTCTCGATGACTGGGAGCAGTACTGCTTCTTGCCCGACATCAGTGGATCGGGCCTCATCGAGACTCCTGCCAAAGCAGGCGAACTGTGGCGAGCAGAGTTCGACGCCGTGCGCGCCGAGGCTGGCTGTTGGGTGCTCACCAATCACCCGTTCCTCAGCGGTCGACCCTCACGAGCTGCTGAACTCGATCGCCTCATGGGATACGTGCAAGACCACACCGATGTGTGGGTGGCTCCCCTGGGCGAAATCGCGACCTACACCCGCAGCCTGGGGCTGACCCCACGCTCCGTTGCTTTCCCGGAGGGCCTGCCAGACAACTAGGCC
>CALMMO010000310.1 GCA_937868455.1 uncultured Marmoricola sp. | reverse complement strand
GCGCCCTTGCCGTCTTGGCCAGGGATATCGAGCTCGACATCGTTGCCGCCGTCAGGCTTCCCCACGATGGAGTAAGCCGGCGAGCGTTCGCCGTAATAGATCTGCGGACGGTAGCCACCAGCCTGCAACTGGGTGAGTTGCCCGATCGGCGGGATGTCCTTCTCGGCCCAGACTGGTTCGCCATCGTTCTCGTTGGCAGTGACTGCTTGATCGGCAGCGTCCTTCTGGTTGCCAAACGCCGCAACCATGCCGTAGCCATGGGTGTAGACCGTGTGCAGGCTGTTCCAGCTTTGGGCCTCATTTGCGATGCCGTCCTGGTTGAGTTCACGCGCAGCAACCACCATGTCGCGTTCTTTGCCGTTGAGCACATAGCGGTCGACATCGAGCACCGAAGGCACTGAGTAGTAGCCGCTCACTTGCTGCAACTGCTCAAAGGTTTCGCTGACCTCGTGAGGGTCAATAAGGCGGATGCCGGGCAACGATGCCGCGTCCTTTTGCAGCGCCTCAGGTGAAACGTTGACCTTCGCGGCGTAACTGGTTGAACTGACATCGGCGACGCCGTACGCCTCACGCGTGGCCGCGATGTTCTTTGCGATGTACGGCGCTTCCTTGTCGGCCTCCGAAGGGGCAACGGTGAACTTCTGCAGCACGGCCGGCCAAATCATCCCGATCACCAATGCTGAAAGCGCCAGCAAGGCCAGGGAGACCCCGGCAAGCAGGAAGCCGCGCCGGAAGATGTTGACCAGGATCAAAATCGCACAGACAACAGCGATCCACATCAAGATGTTTCGACTTGGCAACACCGCGTGATCGCGGGTGTAGGTCATGCCGGTGATCAGACCGCCGTCATCGACAACCAGGTCAAAACGGCTGAGCCAGTAGCCAGCGGCCTTGACTAGCAACAGCAGCGCCAAGATCACAGACACGTGGATGCGCGCGGCTGTGCTGAACACCTGGCCGCCGCCGACTCTGATGCCTCCAAAGACGTAGTGGACCACCACTGCGGCAATTAGCGAGAGCACCAAGATGGTGGAGGCAAAGTCAACGAGGTAGTGCAGCCAAGGAAGGTTGAAGACGTAGAAACCGAGGTCTTTGCCAAAGTAGGCATCGACCTTTCCGAAGGGTTTTTGGTTGCGCCATAACAAGAACTCGCGCCACTCGCCGGTGGCCGACATGCCAGCAAAGATGCCCATCAACGTCGAGGCACCCAGCACAACAAACACCCAGACCGGGCCTAGCACGTGTCGATATCTCATCAGCGCCAACTGGTCTGGCGAGCGCGGAACCATGAGCGGGCGCATCCGGTAGGCAAAGACCATCGATGCCCCCACCACCAGAGCAGTGATGGTGCCGAAGATGGCAAACAGCAGCACTCGGGTGCCCAGCATCGTGCTGAACACCTTGCTGAAGCCCACCGAGTCGAACCACAACTTGTCGGTCCAAATCCCAGTGAAAACCGTGCCGATGAGCATCACGACACCGAGCACCACCGCCGTCAGCAGCAGCGGGCCTGGCCGCCGTGCCGGGGGGTTCTGGGCGTGCTGCGCTCTGCCAGCCTCGTGCTCACTCACCGGGGATCTCCTCGCGACGTACGTCTAATGACACCTGCAACAACTCCAGCAAACCAGGCACCAGGTCATCCCCGGTCACCACAGCCGCGTCTTCATCATGCGCGCGCAATCTCAGCGCGCAAAACGTCTCACCACTTCGAGTCGCCGCAGCGACCATGCGGACCTCATGGCGATCGGGGTGAGACTGGGCGTACTGCGCTGCCTGCTCCGGGTCGGTAGGCATGTTCGCATCCGCCTCCGGCGGCAGCACCAACCGCTCGGCGATGGCTGCGGCTCCCGCCACCCCATCAGGCCAAAACAAGCTGGCCAACACCTCTTCAAGCGGCACAGTCAGCGGCTCTTGCTCAATCGCAGTCAAGGATCCGACCTTGTCAGCCAACGCGTCGGCCAGACTCGGCTCCGACGCGATCAATTCGTCAGTGGGCACCAAGGCGAAGATCCGCGAAGGCTGATCCCAACCCTCTTGCGCTGCGTGCGCTTCTAGTTCGCGTACGACGCTTGCCAAGTCGTTCATGAGGTGCACGCTGCCAGAGTTGCTTGTGGGTTATCACGCCAGGCCTCGATGTCAGTGATCGCTTGGTCGAAGGTGTCGACACGAACCACACGCATCTCGTGGTCAGCCCAGCCAGAGTCCACAACCTCAGCGCAGTTGCCAGCGGGAGCCAAGAACAACTTCGCTCCCGCCGCCTCGGCCGCAGCCAACTTCTGCTGAATGCCGCCGATCGGACCCACCTTGCCGTCCACATCAATGGTTCCGGTGCCAGCGATGCTCTTGCCTCCGGTGAGTGCTCCAGGGGTCAACGTGTCGTAGATCGCGGTTGTGAACATCATCCCGGCACTCGGCCCACCAATGGATGGGTCAATATCGACTGCCACCTTGAAAGGAAAGTCGTAGCCCAGGCCCACTGTCACCTGCACTGCTGCCTTGGTGGGGTCTTGAGCTGACTTGGTCGAGGTCACCGTCACGGTCTTCAGTTGCCCGGCTCGGCGTACCAAGATCGCGATCTTGGCACCGGGGGCATGAGATTTGACGTTGTCGACGACGTCGGTGGTCGTCTTGGTGCGAACCCCATCAACTTTGAGGATCTGATCGTGCACCTCAAGCTTTCCGTCGCTGGGGCCACCGCCCACCACGCCAAGCACCTGCACCCGGGTCTTGTAGGCGACGCCCAGCTTCTTCAGAGCCACGGCCACTGCAGTGTCTTGAGAGCTGACCATGTCGACCGCGGCGTCCTCCCTCAGCGTCTTGGAGGTGTCGACGGGTCGATAGATGTCGTCGTAGCGGTAGACAGAGTTGCCCGGCGTCAGCCACGCCACCAGCGCTTGCACCAGGCTGACGTGATCCCCAGGGCCCGTGCTCACCACAGTGAGCATCCGCAGGGCACCGCCATCGTGGTAGGCCTGGGCCCCTGAGACCTCGACGAGCTCTTTGCCTTTGCTTTGAGCCAACAAGTTGACGGTCGGGCCAGGGCTCATCACGACGTACGGCGCGGGCACGAGCGAAAGGCCAAGCCACAAAACTAAGACGAGCCCGGCAGCCACCAACAGTGCTCGGGTGCGCGAACTCATGGGGTCACCTTAGAGAGTGTCCCAAGGGTATAAGTGGCTATGGCGTGCCCACCCACTCTTCATGGCCATCGGCAAACACTTGGTGCTTCCAAATCGGCACACGTTCTTTGAGTCGATCGATCAAAGCGCGACATGCCACGAACGCCTCATCGCGGTGCGCGGTCGCACACGCCACGATCACGGCAGCCTCACCAATCTCTAGTCGCCCGACCCGGTGCACGGCCGCAAGAGCGAGCACCTCGAACTCCCCGGCGACCTCCTCGGCTACCTCGCGCAGTCGGTTAATCGCACTGGGGTGCTCGGAGTAATCGAGATAGCTCACTGACTGGCCACCATCATGATCGCGCACGTTGCCGACGAAGACGGCGACGCCGCCAGCCCGATCATCTGCGACCGCGTCAAGCACCTCGCTCACGTCGAGCGCGGCTTCGCGGATGTCGAGCAGTCGTAGCACCCGGCAAACCCTACTTCGCAGAGCGCAGATTGCGGGCCCAGGTACCTTGTCCCCATGAGCAATGAGCCTGCTAAGGGCGACTCCCCTGACCCCGAGAACCCATTCAAAGGCACCCCCTTTGAGCAGATGTTCTCTGGCGGCCAGATGCCAGACATGAACCAACTGATGGCGCAATTCCAGTCGATGATGACGCCGTACGACGGACCAGTGAACTGGACCCTCGCCCATGACAGCGCCCGAAAGATCGCCGCCCAAGCACCAGACCCGACCCCTTCACGCGCTGATCGCGACCGGGTCGCGGACTCCGTGCGCTTGGCCGATCACTGGCTCGACACAGTGACTCCCCTGCCCAGCGGGGTCAGCGTCGGAGCCGCGTGGAGTCGCGCGGAGTGGATCGAGCAGACCATGCCGGTTTGGCAGGTCCTCGTGGCTCCAATTGCAGGCAGCGTCAACGGGGCCATGGCCTCAGCGATGCCCGATGAGGTCAAGGCGATGGCCGGACCCATGTTGGGGATGTTCAACAAGATGGGCGGCTCACTCTTTGGCGCTCAGGTCGGCCAAGGCCTGGGCGCACTCGCTGGCGAGGTGCTGACAGCCAGCGATATCGGTCTTCCGCTTGGCCCTGAGGGGCAAGCCGCGTTGGTCACGACCAACGTCGCGACCTTCGCCGAGGGTCTCGATGTGGGCGAAGACGACGTGGTGCTCTATCTAGCGTTGCGCGAGTGCGCACACCAGCGATTGTTCGCACACGTGCCGTGGTTGCGTGCGCATCTCATTGGCGCGGTTGAGTCGCATGCCGCCGGGATGACCATCGACATGGGCGGCATCGAAGCCACCATGCGAGACATCGATCCCAGCAACCCCGCCGCCATACAAGAAGCCCTCCAAGGGGGGCTCTTCGAGCCGGCTCAGACCCCGGCCCAGGAAGCCGCGCTCCAGCGACTCGAGACCACGTTGGCTCTCGTTGAGGGCTGGGTTGATGAAGTGGTTAGTCAGGCTGCCACGAGGATGCCGACCGCCGTGAAACTTCAAGAGGCAGTGCGCAGGCGTCGGGCCGCCGGCGGGCCTGCTGAGCAGACGTTTGGCGCCTTGGTCGGGCTCGAGATTCGCCCCCGCCGACTGCGTGATGCCGCCACGTTGTGGGGCTCGTTGCGCGATCGGTTCGGTGCCGACGGCCGTGAGGCCGTGTGGGCCCACCCGGACTTGTTGCCCAATGCCGCTGACCTTGATGACCCACTGGGGTTCCGCAGCGATCTGAGCGAGCCGAAGCCGCTGACTGATGAAGAGTTTGACGCCGAACTCAACAAACTTCTCGATGAGCAGTGATCTGCATGCGGCCTCGCTTGACCTGCTGAGCACCTGGCAAGCCCCTACCTCTGACCAACAGGCGCTGCGCAAGGAGTACGTCGAGTTCGTCCGCAACCACCCCGACTCGCATCTGCGCACCTGCTATCCCGCCCACCTCACTGCCTCCGCATTGGTGCTCTCACACGACCACCGCGAGGTGTTGTTGATGCTGCATGCCAAGGCGCAGATGTGGTTCCAGATGGGTGGTCATCTTGAGAGCCAAGACCGCTCGCTGCCGGACGCGGCATTGCGAGAGGCCACAGAAGAGTCGGGCATTCACGACCTGAGCATCGACCCAACGCCTGTGCACGTGGATCGCCATCAGGTGGGTTTCTGTCACCCCGAAGGCCCGGTGGACCATCTCGATGTGCGCTTTGTTGCGGTGGCGTCGGCGCAGAGCAACATCTCGGCCTCTGATGAGTCCAGCGACCTGAGGTGGTTCCCGGTGGACGCGTTGCCCACTGACGAACCTTCGATCACTGACCTGGTCGAGGCTGCTCTTCGTCGTCTGGGCTGATCTCCCAGCCCAAGGCGTGGTCAGCGGCTTCGAGATAACCCTTGGCGCGCTCTGCCTGTGGGTATCGGTCGGCTAACTCCCAAAAGCCCGGCCCATGGCCAACTTCAAGCAAGTGGGCCAGTTCGTGCATCAACACCGAGTCAACGACGTACTCAGGCATCTCCTTGAGCCGGTGCGAGAGTCTGATCTCGCCCGTCATCGGTGTGCAGGAGCCCCAGCGGGTGTTCTGGTTGGTCACCCACCGAACGCTGGTGGGCACGGCCTTGCCACCCAGGTAGCGGCGACTCAACTGGCCAGCGCGCTGCATTAGATCAGCGTCGGTGCGCAGAGGCGACTTTGGCTCATCAAGCTTCGCCAGCATCTTGGCCACCCACTCGGCTTCTTGGGCCCTGGTGAACGACGCAGGGATCATCACGATGACTTTGCCGTCTCGGCGAGCTACGGAGACTGTGCGTCGCCGCCTTGCGCTGCGACGAACCTCAACGGGCTGACTCATGGGTTAGCCCATTGAATGAGCTGCTCTGCGGACCAGGTGTTGATGATGCGATCAGGATCGATGCCTTGCGCTTCGGCTCGCTCGCAGCCGTAGATCTGGAAGTCGAGTTGCCCCGGCGCGTGAGCATCGGAGTCGATGGAGAACAGACAACCGATCTCGTTCGCCAACGCCAGCAAGGCTGATGGCGGGTCGCGGCGCTCGGGGCGGGCGTTGATCTCCACGGCGGTGTTAGTGGCAGCACACGCTTCGAACACCGCTCGGGCATCGAACTGGGATTGCCCACGCACCCCTCTGTTGCCAGTCACGAGTCGACCTGTGCAGTGGCCTAAGACGTTGGTAAAGGGATTGTTGACTGCAGCGATCATGCGGCGGGTCATGTCAGCGGCATCCATTTGGAGTTTGGAGTGCACGCTGGCAACCCGGAAGTCGAGTTGGGCAAGCAACTCCTCGATCTGGTCAAGGCCGCCATCGTCAAGGATGTCGACCTCGATGCCCTTAAGCAGTCGGAAGCTGCCGCCCAGGTGGTCGTTGACTGCGTCGACTACGCCCAACTGCTTGCGCAAGCGGGTCTCGCTGAGCCCGTTGGCCACGCGCAGACGAGGTGAGTGGTCGGTCAGGACGAGATAGTCGTGACCCAACTCGATGGCAGTCATGGCCATCTCCTCGATGGGCGAGCCACCATCGGACCAGTCGGAGTGGGAGTGCAGGTCGCCCTTCAGCAACGCCCTCAACTCATGACCACCTTGAGTGAGTGGTCCACCGGCAGTCGCCTCCAACTCGGCAAGCCTGGTCGGAGTGTCGCCAGCGAGCGCCTGCTCAATCACTCGGGCAGTCGATGTGCCGACACCTCCCAGTGTCGTGAGTCGCCCGGAATTGGCGAGGGCGAGCAGTTCCTCGTGTGAGAGCGGGAGCAGGGCTGAGGCAGCCGAGCGGAAGGCCTTGACCTTGTAGGTGTCTGCGCGCGATCGCTCCAACAAGAACGCGATGCGTCGCAATGCGGCGACCGGACCGCCCTGGAAACTCATGGGCATAACCTGCCATGAGCCTCTGACAATGCCAGGTATGGATGGCCCCCCATGGGCGAAATGTCACGAAATGATGCCCGGGGTTCATCTTGATCCACAACGCTCATTTCGTCGTGCACATTTTGTCCACAGACTTATCCACAACCCGTGGACAACTCTCCACAAGAGGTTGAAACCGGCGTTGCCAAGCGCTGGCTTGCCGCCTACGGTTGACCCAGATGAGGCTCCCGCCGATTCGCCGCCACAGGCAAGGGGAAGGCATGTGGCGATCGATGAAACGGGGGCCTCTCCTACTCTCCGCGAAACTGCGCTGGCCGCTTCTCTCGCGCCGCCGCGATGCCTTCTTGCAGATCAGCTGTCGCTAGGGTGATCGGCTGAGCAAGTGCCTCCCACTGGATCGCGCTCTCATAACTCGCGTGTCCGCCATCGCGCAGCGCCAGGGTGGTGAGGCGGCTCGGGATGGGCGCCGTACGCGCGACATCGGTAGCGACAGCGATTGCTTCATCGCGGAAAGTTTCGGCCGACATCACTCGACTGACCATGCCCAGTCGCAGCGCCTCGTCAGCATCGATCGTGCGGCCAGTCAAAAGCAGATCGCGAGCGTGGGCCTCGCCAACAACGTTAGGCAAGAGGTACGTCGCCGCCATGCCCGGGTGCATCCCCAACTTCACAAACGGCGCCCCCAACTTGGCGCCGGCCGCAGCGAACCTCAAGTCGGCCGCCAACGCCAAACACAATCCCGCACCGATCGCGTGCCCATTGACCGCTGCAATCACCGGCACCTCAAGGTCGCGTATTGCGAGCCAGTCGCGATAGAAGGCGATCATGCGTGTGCGCAGGCGGTCGACGGTCGCATCGGGCTCAGATGCGATCCAGGCCGTGTTGCCGCCGGAGCTAAACGCAGTACCCGCGCCGGTGACCACCACACACCGAACCTCGCGGTCGACCTTGAGCGCCGCGATGGCCTCCACCCATTGGCCAGTCATCTCATCCGACATCACATTGCGGCGATCAGGATCATTCAACGTGAGTACGACGACGCCCTCCGCGGGCCGGTCAATCTGCACAAGACTCATGGCTTGCAGGGTAGTTGTTTGCCTATGCGCAACGCGCCGAGACCCCCGGCTACACGGAGCGTGTGGGTGTGTGTCGTAAGGTCGAGACGGCTCAAACGAAAACGAGCCCCGGCGGGTACTTCCCTGATACCCCGCCGCGACGACCATAGCGATTGAAAAAGGAGGCCGTCATGGCGGAGACCTGG
>CALMMO010000309.1 GCA_937868455.1 uncultured Marmoricola sp. | reverse complement strand
AGGCTAACCAGGTCGAAACAACCTCGGCTGCCTCCTGGTGACAACCAGTCTCTGTAGTCGCAGGCACCAAGATAAATTCATCGCACCCGGCTTGTTTAGCGCTATCGAGGGCTCGTAGGAGCGCCTGTGAGCCGGCCACGTGAGCGGTGCTGGCCACCGCACGGGCAAGTTCGGGGCCGAGAAACCCGAGGTACCTGGTGGCGAAGTCCGTGAGCACCTCCTGGGCGTTGTTCACCCCGAGGGCAAAGAAGCATCCAGAGACTTTGCGAGGCACGGGTCGACCGGCGCTGGCCCAAGCTCGATCAGCCAACGCGAACCCTCGGGCCATTTCGGCTTGATCGGCCCCAATGCTAAATCCGCTGATGCCGTCGGCCCACTGCGCGGCCCTGGCGATCGCTTTAGGCCCCATGGCTCCCGCCAGAATCCTGGGTCCGCCGCGCTGGACACACGAGGGGCCGACAGCTTCAGCGCCCTCGAATGGGGGAGTGCCGGCCAACAGTGACTTCAACTCCCGCACGAGGTCATCAAGGCGCTGGTGACGTGCGGGCCATGGAGCTCCCAGGGCGCGGTAGTCATCCTCTCGAGCACCCACCCCGACAGCGACATCGAGACGACCGTTACTCAACTGGTCCAAGGTGCCGATGCATTGGGCCACCATCGGCATCGGGTGTTGGGGGAGCACCCACAGATTCGCAAAGATCCTGACTCGCTCAGTCACAGCCGCACACGCGGCCAGACTCGCCACCATCTCGGGGTTGGAGAACGTGACCCGTTCGCCTGCAGAAATGCTGGAGAAGGGTCCTTCGTCGGCGGCCCGAGCCCACTCAACGGTCGTGTGGGCGGAGTAGTTCGCAGCCATCTGCGGCAGTGCGAGGCCGATTTCCATGACGCTCAATCTAGGTGTTGGTCTTGCGTGAAAGCAGCACCATCACTTCGAGGTGTTCGGTGTGGGGAAACATGTCGAAAATCCGCGCTTCGCTCACGTCGTACGACGCCATCACGCGCAGATCAGCAGCCAGTGACGTGGGGTTGCAACTGGAATAGATGACGTGCGGCACTTTGGAGGTCTCCAGCCACGATGCCATCTCACCGATGCCGCGCCGTGGGGGATTGACGACGACGAGGTCAGCTTGGGGCGTGGTTTTGGCGAACTCCAGCGCATCGTGGGCTACCAATTCGACTCCCGCTCTCGACTGCCCAGGAGCCACATCGACTCCGACTACGTGTCGGCCAGGCGCAGCCACATGGAAGGCGAACCCGCCGACCCCGCAATAGGCATCGAGCACCGAGGTCGGGTCGATCACGGCCGCCCAAGCGGCTGCTTGGCGATAAAGGTCTTGGGCGATGGCGGTGTTGGTCTGGAAGAAGCTCTGTGGGCCAAGTTCGACCGGGTGGTCCAAAGGAATGGGCAACACGTCGGTGGGGGAGAGGACCACCTCCTCGATGCCTTCCAGCACCGCTTTGTGTTCGGGCTGCAGGTTAAGCGTCACGACGAGGGCATTCGGGATTGCTGTCACTACTGCGTCGTACGTAAGGCGCGAGGCTTGTTGCATCGA
>CALMMO010000308.1 GCA_937868455.1 uncultured Marmoricola sp. | reverse complement strand
CTACGCAGGGGCCTCCGGCACCGAGGCTGTCAGCGCGTTGCCCGACAACACCGTGGCTGCATTCGGGTTGGGGCTGAATCAGCAATGGTTTGACGTCGTCAAGGCCGCGAGTGACAGCGAAACTTTCGATGACGACATCGCAAAGTGGAGCGAGCAATCCGGAGTGGCACTGCCAGAAGATGTGACGACGTTGCTTGGCACATCGTTCTCGTTCTCGGTTTCCAAGGACTCCGTGGCCGATGCCCCAGCTGCGCAAGACCTGCCGATGAAGGGCTGGGCCTTCAAGACGAAGGGCGATGCTCAGCAGGTCAGCGCTGTGCTGGACAAACTGCAGGCCCAGGCCAGGCCACGAGACGCTGGCATTTTCGAACGCGAAGCACGTGGTGACTGGGTGGTGGTCTCACCCGATAGTGCCTACCGCGCTGAGTTGCTGGAAGGCGGAAAACTCGGTGAGACGTCGGCGTACCAATCGGTGATCACCCACGACAAACCAAGTTCGGTTTTGTTCTTCAACTTTGACGCCGCCAGCGGACTCTTTACCAGTCTGGGAGCTGAGTCTAAGGATGTCGCCGAACTCGAACCCCTGCAGGCACTGGGCCTCCAGACCTGGCAAGACGGTGGGCTGTCTCACTCACTCTTAAAGCTGACGACCGACTAGCTAATTGGGCCTGGCAGGCTCGTTTTGACCCTGCCACACCTGCCCGGTAGATTGACCCCTTGTGTCTGGCATGCCCTGACACCGAATCGGACTCGATGTGAGCCTCACCACGAAGCACATGTCGTCACCGACTTGCGGGCACCAACTTCGCGAGAAGTCAGTTCCCGAAAGCTACCGCCTCGGCAAAGTGCTGTTGCGAGATAGATAACTAAGAAAGGGAACCACTCGGTGCCCACAATTCAGCAGTTGGTCCGTAAGGGTCGCCAGGACAAGGTGTCTAAAAGCAAGACGCCTGCCCTGAAGGGTTCGCCCCAGCGTCGCGGTGTTTGCACCCGCGTTTACACCACCACCCCCAAGAAGCCGAACTCCGCTCTGCGCAAGGTTGCCCGTGTGCGCCTGAGCAGTGGTGTTGAGGTCACGGCCTACATCCCCGGCGTTGGTCACAACCTCCAAGAGCACTCGATCGTGCTGGTCCGTGGCGGTCGTGTGAAGGACCTCCCCGGTGTTCGCTACAAGATCATCCGTGGTGCCCTCGACACCCAGGGTGTCAAGAACCGCAAGCAGGCTCGCAGCCGCTACGGCGCCAAGAAGGAGAAGTGATCTAGATGCCACGTAAAGGTCCCGCTCCTAAGCGCCCCATTGACGTCGACCCGGTCTTCGGTTCACCGCTGGTTTCACAGTTGGTGAGCAAGGTCCTCAAGGACGGCAAGAAGCAGGTTGCTCAGCGCATCGTTTACACCGCGCTCGAAGGCTGCCGCGAAAAGACCGGCACTGACCCGGTGTTGACCCTCAAGCGCGCGCTCGACAACGTCAAGCCGGCCATCGAGGTCAAGTCTCGCCGTGTTGGTGGCGCGACGTACCAGGTGCCGATCGAGGTCAAGGCAGGCCGCGGCACCACGCTGGCGCTGCGTTGGCTGGTTGGCTACGCCGCTGCCCGTCGTGAAAAGACGATGGCTGAGCGTTTGATGAACGAAATCCTCGACGCAAGCAACGGCCTTGGTGCCGCTGTGAAGAAGCGCGAAGACACCCACAAGATGGCCGAATCCAACAAGGCCTTCGCCCACTACCGCTGGTGATGTGAGTGGGGGGTCAGTTGCAAACCAACTGACCCCCTGCCGCCCACCAAAACCACTCTCGAAGGAACCGCTGAACCAAAGTGGCAGTCGACATCACGACGGACCTCAACAAGGTCCGCAACATCGGCATCATGGCGCACATCGACGCCGGCAAGACCACCACCACCGAGCGCATCCTGTTCTACACCGGCATCACCTACAAGATCGGTGAAGTCCACGAGGGCGCTGCCACGATGGACTGGATGGAGCAGGAGCAAGAGCGCGGCATCACCATCACCTCAGCCGCGACGACCTGCTGGTGGAAGAACCACCAGATCAACATCATCGACACTCCTGGTCACGTTGACTTCACCGCCGAGGTTGAGCGCTCGCTGCGCGTCCTCGACGGTGCTGTTGCCGTGTTCGACGGCGTTGCGGGTGTTGAGCCCCAAACCATGACCGTGTGGCGTCAGGCCAACAAGTACTCCGTGCCCCGCATGTGCTTCGTGAACAAGTTGGACCGCACCGGTGCTGACTTCTTCCGTTGCGTCGACATGATGGTCGAGCGCCTCAACTCCACTCCGCTGGTGTTGCAGTTGCCGATCGGCGCAGAGTCCGACTTCCTCGGTGTTATCGACCTCGTCGGCATGCGTGCCTTGACGTGGCGTGGTGAAACCAAGATCGGTGAAGACTTCACCGTCGAGGAGATCCCGGCCGAGCTTCAAGCTCAAGCTGAGGAATACCGCGAGAAGCTCGTGGAGACCCTGGCTGAAGCCGATGACGACATCATGGAGACCTACCTCGACGAGGGTGACATCTTCACCGTCGAGCAGCTCGACGACGCGATCCGTCGCGCCACTTTGGCTGACAAGCTCAACCCGGTGCTGTGTGGCACTGCGTTCAAGAACAAGGGCGTTCAGCCATTGCTCGATGCGGTTGTTAAGTACCTGCCGAGCCCGCTCGACATCGCCGAAATCGTGGGTCACAAGCCCGGACACGAGTCTGAGCACATCGCTCGTAAGCCTGCCGACAACGAGCCCTTCTCGGGCTTGGCCTACAAGATCGCCTCCGACCCTCACCTGGGCAAGCTGATCTACGTTCGCGTCTACTCCGGCAAGCTTGAGGCTGGCTCGACCGTGCTCAACTCGGTCACTGGCCGCAAGGAGCGCATCGGCAAGGTCTACCAAATGCACGCCAACAAGCGTGAGGAAATCTCCTCGGTGGGTGCTGGCCAGATCGTCGCCGTGATGGGTCTGAAGGACACCAAGACTGGTCACACCCTGTGTGACACCGCTCAGCCGGTTGTTCTTGAGTCGATGACCTTCCCGGCTCCGGTGATCGAGGTTGCCATCGAGCCCAAGACCAAGGGCGACCAGGAGAAGCTCGGCACCGCGATCCAGCGTTTGTCTGATGAAGACCCGACCTTCACGGTGAAGACCGACGAAGAGACCGGTCAGACCATCATCGCTGGCATGGGTGAACTTCACCTGGAGATCTTGGTCGACCGGATGCGTCGCGAGTTCCGCGTGGAAGCCACTGTCGGTAAGCCGCAGGTTGCCTACCGCGAGACCATCCGCCGCAAGGTCGAGAACCACACCTACACGCACAAGAAGCAGACCGGTGGGTCTGGTCAGTTCGCGAAGGTGATCATCTCGATCGAGCCCAGCATCGACCCCGAAACGGGCGACGCTGGCGGCTACCAGTTCTCAAACAACGTCACGGGCGGTCGTATCCCGCGGGAATACATTCCCTCGGTCGATCACGGTGCCCAAGAGGCGATGGAGTTCGGCGTGCTCGCCGGCTACCCGATGGTCGACGTGAAGGTGAGCCTCGAAGATGGCGCTTACCACGACGTTGACTCCTCGGAGCTGGCGTTCAAGATCGCTGGAACCATGGCCTTCAAAGAAGCTGCACGCATGGCCAAGCCAGTACTTCTGGAGCCGATGTTCGCTGTTGAGGTCGTCACCCCCGAGAACTTCCTCGGTGACGTCATCGGTGACATCAACTCTCGTCGTGGCCAAGTGCAGGCTATGGATGAGCGTCACGGAGACCGTGTTGTCACGGCCCTTGTGCCGCTATCAGAGATGTTCGGGTACGTTGGTGACTTGAGGTCGAAGACTTCTGGTCAGGCGTCGTACTCGATGGAGTTCGACTCGTACGCCGAAGTTCCGCAGAACGTCGCCGACGAGATCATTAAAAAGGTTCGTGGCGAGTAAATTCGTTTCGGATCTGGCGACACAACCACCAAAATAAACGAGTCAGAGTAACAACCAACAGGAGGAGCCCAAGTGGCTAAGGCGAAGTTCGAGCGGACCAAGCCGCACGTCAACATCGGCACGATTGGTCACATCGACCACGGCAAGACGACGCTGACAGCAGCAATTACCAAGGTGCTGCACGACAAGTACCCAGACCTGAACCCCTTCACGCCGTTCGACCAGATCGACAAGGCCCCTGAAGAGCGTCAGCGCGGTATCACCATCTCGATTGCACACGTCGAGTACCAGACCGACGCGCGCCACTACGCGCACGTCGACTGCCCCGGTCACGCCGACTACATCAAGAACATGATCACCGGCGCGGCTCAGATGGACGGCGCAATCCTCGTGGTTGCGGCGACCGACGGCCCCATGCCTCAGACCCGTGAGCACGTGCTGCTCGCTCGCCAGGTGGGCGTGCCCGCTCTGGTCGTGGCGCTCAACAAGTGCGACATGGTCGACGACGAGGAGCTCATCGAGCTCGTCGAAATGGAGGTGCGCGAGCTTCTCTCCGAGTACGAGTTCCCCGGTGATGACATTCCCGTCATCAAGGTTGCTGCTTTCCCGGCGCTGAACGGCGACGAGAAGTGGGGCGCCTCTGTCCTGGAGCTCATGGACGCGGTTGACGAGTTCATCCCGCAGCCCGAGCGCGAGACCGACAAGCCCTTCTTGATGCCCGTTGAGGACGTCTTCACGATCACCGGTCGTGGCACCGTCATCACCGGTCGTATCGAGCGCGGCATCGTCAAGGTCGGCGAAGAGGTCGAGATCGTGGGCATCCGCGAGACCTCGCAGAAGACCACCGTCACTGGTGTTGAGATGTTCCGCAAGCTCCTCGATGAGGGTCAAGCTGGCGAGAACGTGGGTCTGCTTCTTCGTGGCACCAAGCGCGAAGACGTTGAGCGCGGCATGGTTGTTATCAAGCCGGGCACCACGACTCCTCACACCAACTTCGACGCGAGCGTTTACATCTTGTCGAAGGAAGAGGGTGGCCGTCACACCCCGTTCTTCAACAACTACCGCCCGCAGTTCTACTTCCGCACCACCGACGTGACCGGCGTTGTGACCCTCCCCGAGGGCACCGAAATGGTCATGCCTGGTGACAACACCGAAATGGCCGTTGAGCTGATCCAGCCCATCGCCATGGACGAAGGTCTGCGGTTCGCTATCCGTGAGGGTGGCCGTACCGTTGGTGCTGGTCGGGTTACCAAGATCACCAAGTGATCTGATTTAGCTCTTCGAAGGGCCCGGGACTTCGGTTCCGGGCCCTTTGCTATCCCCTATCGTCTGCCCCAGGTGGACGTGCCTGTCTGTCCATGTGTGACGATCTACACCCCGTGTTTGCGATGAAGGAGTGGTGCAAGTGAGTGAGCGGCGTGAGCGCGCGGCTGCAGTGCGGAAGGCTCAGCAACGCAAGGAGCGTCAACGCACCATGTTGGTGGGATTGGTCATTGCTGCCCTTTTGCTCGTAGGTGGCATCGCAGTCGCATGGCAGGCTGCGCAAACCAGCAAGGCCAAGGCTGATGCGAAGGCGCAAGAACAGCTCGCTTCCAAGCAGTTCATCACCACCTTGACGTCGATTCCGGCAGCGACCTTCGATGCTGCTGGTGCCCCTAGCAAGGCTCCCAAGGCCCCCACTAAGTTGGCGGGCGCTGCGCCAATGAGCGCAGGCAAACTGCCGCGAGTGGTGTACGTCGGCGCGGAGTACTGCCCCTACTGTGCGATGCAACGCTGGCCACTTGTCGCGGCACTGAGCCGCTTCGGCTCCTTCGATGGGCTCGCTCCGGCGCTGTCGTCCGCCAATGAAGGTGCAGTCTCAAACATTGCGACGGTTACGTTCAAAGACGCCGCTTTCACCAGTGACTACCTAGCTTTCCAGGGATGGGAGATTCAAGACCGCGATCAGCAACCACTCCAGACCTTGCCCGATGATGTGGACGCCTTCCTCAAAAAGTACGACGTCCCACCCCTGTCCTCACCGAACCCGGGTTCGATCCCGTTCGTCGGGTACGGCGGCCAGTGGGCAAGCGCTGGGGCGACCTACGATGGCGCCTTGTTAGTCGGCAAGACCAACGGGCAGATCGCCACCGACATGATGGATCCGACGACTGATGTTGGCAAGGCGGCACTCCAGGAGGCGAACGTGATCACTGCCCAACTGTGTGTGCTGACCAAGAACCAGCCTGGTGAGGTGTGCACGTCGAAGGCCGTCGTCGCAGCCTCGCGACTCCTTAACAAGTGAGCGGCCCGCGATGAAGCGGCACTACCCCAACTGGCTGGTGTGGGGCAGCCTGAGTCTGGTGGTTCTTGGGTTGCTCGATTCGGTCTACCTCACCTATGAACACTTCACCGCTTCGGCGACCTTGGCGTGCGCCGAGTCCGGAATCGTCAATTGCCATGCGGTGACCTCGAGTGAGTGGTCGCGGCTCTTCGGCATTCCGGTCGCCGTGCTGGGCCTGATCTTCTTCTTGGGCTACCTGGCGCTATGCCTGCCCAGCACATGGAGGCGCTCATCGGCGAGGCTTGATCGACTACGAATTGCCTATGGCGCCACCGGAGTGGTCATGGTCGGCTACCTGATCTGGGCTGAGATGTTTCGCATCCATGCGATCTGCTTGTGGTGCACCGGCGTGCATGTCGTCACGATCGTCTTGATGTTCCTACTCGTGGCAGGGTCGGTCTTCGTTGAGGAATCCAACGCTGAGTGAAGGGAAGCGCAGATGGCGTTGATTGATGCAGTGAGCAAGGGTGTCGTTGGTGTGCTGGGACGAGCGCCGAAGGCAGCCCAAACTGCGCTGGGCGGGCGTCATGTCAACGCTGATGGCGATGTGCTCGAGCCCGAAGTGGCCGCAGCACTGCGGCTCCTGGCCCTGATGCCAGATGCGGACTTCTCTGACCTTCCGCTGGAGACAGCTCGGCGCCAAATCGATGCCGAGGCCGACCTGTTTGGCGGCAAACAGCTACCGATGAGCCTGACTCAGGACGTGACCATTCCAACGCCCGAGGGCTCAATTGCGGGTCGCCTCTACGTTGGGCCCAAGGGCCCAAGCAATCGTCTGCTGCTCTACTTCCACGGCGGTGGCTGGGTGCTAGGAAGCCTGGAGAGTCACGACAGCCCGTGCCGTTTCCTGGCCACCCACGCTGGGGTCAACGTGTTGGCAGTCGACTACCGACTTGCCCCCGAGCATCCGTTCCCTGCTGCGCCCAATGACGCCCTCGCGGCGTTTGAGTACGCCGTTGCCATGGCTCCCGAGTGGGGCCATGACCCCACCATGATCGGTGTGGCCGGTGACAGTGCTGGCGGCAATCTCAGCGCCGTGTTGGCGATCGATCTGCGTGATGCGCCCGTGCGGCCAGCAATGCAGGTGCTGTTCTTTCCGGTCACAGATTTGAGCGCCAAGACTGCGTCGTACTCAGAGTTCAGCGAGGGGTACTTCCTGACTGAGAAGCAGATGGATTGGTATTCAGCCCACTATTGCGGCGACACCGATCCTGCAGACCCCCGCATTTCCCCGTTGTTGGCCAAGGACCTTTCGGGTCTAGCGTCGGCCTACGTCGTGGTGTCGGGCTTTGATCCTTTGCGCGATGAAGGGGAGGCCTATGCCAAGCGGCTGGCTGAGGCCGGGGTTCAGGTGGCGTTGCGACGCCACGGCAACATGATCCACGCCTTCGTCAACAGCACTGGCGTCGGGCGGGCCTCCAAGGAGGCCATGCTGGAGGCGTGTGGTGCGATCCGGATGGGATTGGGTGTTGGGCTCTAATTCTTCACGACCGGCCCGTCCGCACCACCACTTCACCGAGGACGGCCGCCGGGTGCGCGAGGTGCTGAGCTACTCGCGCCGAGGCAGCCGACTCACCGAGAAACAGGCACAGGCATGGGTGGCGAGTGCTGATCGCTGGGTCATCCCAGAGGAGTCCGCAGACACCAGCCAGGTTGAAGATTGGTTCGATCGGACCGCACCTCTGATCGTGGAGATTGGTTCAGGCATCGGTGAGGCAGCGGTGGCTACGGCCCTGGCCTATCCCGATCACAACGTGCTGGCCTTTGAAGTGTGGCGTCCAGGTGTTGCCGAGACCTTGATCCGCATCGAGCAGGCCGAGGTCACCAACCTGCGACTCATCGAGTTGGATGCCGTGTGGTCCCTGCGGCATCTGTTCGACGAGGGGTCACTGGCACAGGTGCATACCTGGTTCCCAGATCCGTGGCACAAGGCCAGACACCACAAGCGACGCCTCGTGGGACCTGACTTCGCGCACACGGTCGCCAGCAGATTGGCTCCAGGTGGAGTGTGGAGGCTGGCCACCGATTGGGCGCAATACGCCGAGCACATGCTCGAGGTCCTTGATGCCGAACCGTTGCTCGCCGGAGGGGCCTGCGAGCGTTGGGGGACCCGACCGCTGACCAAGTTCGAGCGCAAAGGCATCAATGTTGGTCGCGAGATTTGCGACCTGGCCTACGTGCGCACGTCCTAGCCCAGCAGGGCGTTGACTGCTGCCTCAAACACCTCGGTGTGCCGGTCGACGTCGGCCTCGGTGTGGTGGGGACTAAAAAGCGCCATGTTGTGGAACGGCGTCATCAAGATCCCCCGGTTCAGCGCCCAAAGGTGCATGAACCCGTCGAGTTCCTCGTCGATGGCGAGCGCAGCATCACGGCCGTTGTGAGGAGGTGGGCAGAACCAGTACTCCGCGCGGCAGCCGAGCCGGTTCACGTGCCAAGGCAGCCCGTGTGCGTCAATCACTGACTGCACCCCGTCGGCGAATCGCTCAGCGAGTGGGATCGCGATCTCGAAGTCTTCCTCACGCAATGCCGAAGACAATGTGGCCCGCACCGCGGCTAGTGCCAGCGCGTTGCCAGTGAGGGTGCCTCCGACTCCGGCTACGTCAATCTCGTGGCTCTCGAGGGGGTGGTCCAACGTGTTGGCAACTTCAGCGGTCATGCCGTAAGCCGCGACCGGCACCCCACCGCCGATGGGTTTGCCCATCACGATGAAGTCAGGCTCGAGGCCCCAAGCCTTGGTGGCGCCACCTGGTCCGGCGCACAGGGTGTGGGTTTCGTCGATCACTAGCAAGACGCCATGGCGACGGGTGATCTCGCGAACCCCAGCCAGATAGCCCTCATCAGGCAACACGATGCCGATGTTGGTGAGCGCGGGCTCCATCAAGAGGCAGGCCACGTCTCCATGTGCCAATGCCTTCTCGAGCGCGTCGAGGTCATTGAACGGGACAACGCGGGTGGTGTCTTCGACGTGCACCTGCGGACCAAGCGCACCAGGACGGGGTACGACGTTGCCGTGGTCATCCAAGATCGCCAAGGTTTCATCGACGGTGCCGTGGTAGCACCAGTCCATGACCGCAATCTTGGGTCGCGAGGTGAGGTGGCGAGCGAACCTGAGCACGAAGCGGTTGGCGTCGGTTGCCGACATCGCCATTTGCCAGCGAGGCAACCCGAACCGCCGAGCCAATTCGGCACCTACCCAAGCGGCGTCGGTGGACGGCAGCATCGTGGTGATGCCGGTGGCTGCACGCTGAGCGACGGCTTCGGCGACCTCAGGCAGCGCGTGGCCAGTCATAGCTCCGGTGTCGCCAAGGCAGAGGTCGAGGTACTCAATGCCATCGACGTCTGTGAACCGTGCGCCGCTAGCGGTCTCAAAGAACACCGGGAACTGACCTGGCCAACGGGTCATCCACGGCATCGGCACCCCAGCAAGCAGGTGCTCGCGGGCTTGCACCGAGTGTTCGCGCGAACGCGGGTGCAAGGAAGTGAAGAGTTCTTCTTCGGCGGCATGGAGGTCGGCAAGACGCTGGCGATCGATCATGTCGGCCAAGGTAGCCAAGGTGAGTGGAAATTGCGAAGGTCAGGGATCAAAACTCAATCACTTTGATGCTTCTAGCGGAGGTACGTGCGAGACTTCGCGTATGTCTGAGAATCCCACGACTCCTGAACCCACAAACCCTCAGTGGCAGCAGCAGCCACCCGCCCCCGGTGGCTATATGCCGATGGCACCGCCTCACCCACAAGCAACGACCGTACTGGTGCTGGGCATATTGGGCCTGGTCGTGTGCCAGATTCTCGGCCCGTTCGCCTGGAGCATGGGCAACCGCGTCGTGCGCGAGATCGACGCCTCAGGTGGTGCGATGAGTGGCCGTGAGAACGCCAATATCGGCAAGATTCTGGGCATCATTGCCACTGCGTTGTTAGGTCTCACCTTGCTGTTCGTAATCTTTGCGATCGTCGTACCGCTCATCTTCGGTGTGGCTTCATCCAACGTGGGCTGAGCGTGCCGCTTCGCATCCACCGAGCTTGGTGGGTGGCGTTCGCCACGCTGGCGACGTTGGTGGC
>CALMMO010000307.1 GCA_937868455.1 uncultured Marmoricola sp. | reverse complement strand
GTGTGCTCGTCGGTGAGGGCGAAGAACGCATCCTCCAGCGTGGAGTGTCTGCCCTTCACCTCCGCCGCGGCGCCGGAGGCGACGACGCGCCCCCTCGCGATGACGACGAAGTCGTCGGCGGTGCCCCAACAGAGCAAAGTCGCTACGCCGCCAGTGTGGCCGGGGTCCTCGCGATTCCCTCTGCACTCGACGTAGCCCACAACTGCATCCAAGTCTTGGGCGGCATCGGTTTCACCTTCGAGCACGACGCCCACTTCTACTTGCGTCGCGTCTTGTCTTTGCGTGCTCTTGTCGGTTCTGCCCACGCTCACGAACGCAATCTCGCCGGGCTCGCCCAGCACGTGCAGCGCTCCGCGCAGATTGAGTACGACGGCGCCGATGCCAGCATCCGCGAAGAGGTGCGGGCACTGATAGCCAAGGTTGACCCGGCTGATCCTCGAGCAGGGTTGGTCGACACCGGCTTGCTGGTGCCACATTGGCCCACTCCTTACGGGCGTGGTGCTGGGCCCGTGGAGCAGTTGGTCATCGATGAGGAACTGCAGCGGGCTGCGATCAGCAGACCTGACATCAAGATCGCCGGTTGGGCAGTGCCCACGATTGTGTTTAACGGCACCGATGAGCAACGCGAACGATTCGTGATGCCCTCACTGAGAGGCGAGATCACCTGGTGCCAACTCTTTAGTGAGCCCGGTGCAGGCTCCGATTTGGCCTCATTACGCACCAAGGCAGTGCGTGTGCCAGGTGGCTGGGAACTCACTGGCCAGAAGGTGTGGACGTCGTTGGCTCACCAGGCGCAGTGGGGGATCACACTGGCGCGCACCGACGCCGAGGTGCCACAACACAAAGGCATCAGTTACTTCCTGGTCGATATGGCTTCGCCCGGTATCACCATTGCGCCCTTGCGTGAGATGACCGGCGAAGCCATGTTCAACGAGGTCTTCCTCGACTCGGTGTTCGTTCCCGATGAGTTGATGGTCGGTGCCCCAGGCGATGGCTGGTCATTGGCGCGATCGACCCTGGCCAACGAGCGAGTGGCGATGGCGTCGCACAACCTCGGCATGGGCATCGACATGGCACTTGAGATCGCCCGCGCAGGCCTCGACCCGGTCGATGAGGCTCGGGTAGGTCACGCCGTGGCAGTTGCTCAGGTGGCGGGGTTGCTGGGTGATCGCGCGACGTTGCGTTCCATCAGCGGCGCGGCTCCGGGCGCGGAGTCATCGGTGGCCAAGTTGCTGGGGGTGAAGTCGCGCCAAGATGCCGCGACCTTAGTGATGGAGTTGCTGGGGGAGCGAGCGATCTCCACTGATGCTTTTAGTCAACGAGCAGTGCAGCAACAACTGCTCACCAGGTGTTTGTCGATCGCTGGCGGCACAACTCAGGTGCTACGCAACATCGTCGCCGAACGAATCCTGGGGCTGCCTCGCTAGGCGCTCTTGGTGCGCCTGGTGCCCGCGGAGCTGCCATGAAGGCGTTGCCACTCCAGCCATCGGGCCACCGAGGCGATGACTTGGTGACTCCTCAGGGAGGTGAACAACTCAAACGCGTGTTGAGCACCCCGCAGCTCTGTGTAACTGACCATCGCTTGTGAGACCTCGCGTAAACGCGCCACAAAAGATCGGGCCTGATTGACATCGACCAGCGTGTCATTGTCCCCGTGCAGCACATAGAAGTCGGGGATGAGTTCGGGATCAATCTCATCGAGGCGACACAACGGCGAGGCCTTCTCAAACTCTGCTTCATTGCCAGCAAATGGCTTGCCGAACACCCGCGGAGCCAGCCACGTGTCGCGCATAGCTTTGGCGGCGACGTGCTGGGACTTGTTGGCCAGATCGAAGACGCCGTAGAACGGCACACAAGCATCGACGCTGGTGTCTGCATCCTCAAACCCGGGCTGATAGGCCGGATCGTTGGGCGACAGGGCAGCCAACGAGGCCAGGTGTCCACCGGCTGAGCCGCCGGTGATGACCAGGTGGCTAGCGTCGCCGCCGTACTGCGCGATGTTGTCGCGCACCCAGGCGATGGCCTTCTTGACATCGATGATCTGCGCCGGGAATGGGTGTTTGGGAGCGAGCCGATAGTTGATCGAGACGCAGACCCAGCCCAGACCGACCATCTTGTTGATCAACATCAGGCCTTGCTCTTCTTTGCGGCCCATAATCCAGGCGCCGCCGTGGACCTGCAGCAACACGGGAGCTCCCGAAACCTCGCCAGTGGGTCGAAAGACGTCAAGACGTCCACGCATTCCTGGTCCGTTGTATTCAACGTCGCGGATCCTGTCGACGTCTGCATCGATGACGGCGAAGGGGCGGGCAAGCTTGCTCAGTGGAAGTGGAGTATCGCTGGCAGCCTCACCGAGCCCTTGGCGATAGTTCGGGCCAAGCGAGGCCAGCAAACTTTCTTCGCTTTGTGCCGCGGTGCGCTGAGAGCGGCCAACGAGTAGCGACATCAGCGTGAGGTTTGTCGCGGCCAGTGCCAGGTCCGACAACGTTGCCTTGCGACGAATCAGGTGTTGAGCTGTGTCGGCGGCGGTAATGGTCATGAGTTGCGGAGTGAGTTCGTTGGTCATCCAGCCTGCAAAGAACGCAGGCACACCGACGCGACCGTGCGGTGGGAAGAACGCGTTCACGTTAAACGCCAGGCTGGCCAACTGACGAAGTTTGTAACTCATAGCTGGAGCCTAGGTGGCCGAGTTTGCACAGCCCCAAGCGGGCTAACTAGAACACGTTATAGTTTCGGTTCAAGCCAATCGAGGAGGCCTGGTGGAGCAAGAGCTACACGATGAAATTCGTGGTGTTGTCACTGACGTGCTCGACAAGGGCGGCGCCACCTGGACAGCTTTCGCTGAAGCCGGACTACTCAGCCTGAGCATGCCTGAGGATCTAGATGGTGCTGGTCTCGGTGCCCAGGCGCAACGGGTCCTGCTCGCCGAGGCGGGCGCTCGATGCGTCGACGTACCGATCTGGTCGACACTGACTGCTGGTGCGCTTCCCTTGGCATCGCAAGGCCTAGCTGACTTGATGGCGGCGGTGAGTGCAGGGTCGCACTTCTTGGTTCCCGCGCTCAGCGAACCCCAGCACGCGCTGCCTTCGCAGCCCACCGCCTCTGTGCGCGATGGCAAGGTGAGTGGAACCAAGACGGGCGTGGTGCTTGCCGGGATCGAGGGGAGTTTCACCTACGTCGTCTCGGTCAGTGGGCCTGAAGGTCCAATGATCGCTTTGGTCGATGCTGACGCGCCGGGAGTAGAGCAACGCCCGATCGTGACATCAAGTGGGTGGTCCGAGGTTGTTGTGGAGTTCCGTGACACCCCGATTTCCGCCCTGGTCGATGCCGCCCCCGCCGTTCGCAGCGCGGCGATCGCGGGTTTAGTGGCCTGGGGAGCGGGCTTGCTTAAGGGCGCCCAGGATCTCACCGCGGGCTACATCACCGAGCGCAAACAGTTCGGTCGCTCATTGGCGCAGTTCCAGGCCGTTCAGATGCAGATGGCTGATGTGTTCGTCACCTCTCGACTCGTGGACCTCACGGCTCGCCACTTGGCTCGGGGGATCGATGCAGGTCTGGACCTGCGCGATGATCTAGCCGTTGCTGCCTATTGGTTTGCTGCTCACGCACCTCAAGCACTCCAAACCTGTCACCACCTCCACGGTGGGATGGGAGTCGATGAGACGTACCCCTTAGCCGGCTACTTCAGTCGAGTTAAAGACATCGTTCGTTTGCTTGGGGGAGTGTCTGCCACCTTGGCTGCGGTGCCCGCGACTGAAATGGGTGCCAAGAACGCCGAACTCACGGCGGCACAACGCGAGTTCAAAGCTCAGGTGCGCACCTACTTTGAGGGTCTGGTTTCCCATGAGGCCCGCGCCGAAATGCTGACCGACCGACATGGCGAGGCCTACCACCGCATCATCCGTCAGATGGGTGAGGACGGGTGGATGGGTGTTGGTTGGCCCACTGAGTACGGCGGCAAGGGCTTGGGCGGCATCGAACAACAGATCTTTGCCAACGAGGCCTCGCGCAACGACGTACACCTGCCAGCGGTGACCCTGCAGACAGTCGGGCCGACGCTGCAGGCATACGGGACACAGGAGCAAAAGGACCTGTTCTTACGCCGCATCCTCGAAGGCGACGTGCATTTCGCCATCGGCTACTCCGAGGCCGATGCGGGCACCGACCTCGCCTCCATTCGCACGTCGGCGCGGCGCGACGCAAACGGCGATTGGATCGTCAACGGTCAGAAGATGTGGACCACAGGTGGACACGCTGCCGACTACATCTGGTTGGCCGCGCGCACTGACCCCGACGCTCCCAAGCACCAAGGGATCTCGGTGTTCATCCTCGACACCAAAGACCCAGGTTTTAGTTGGACTCCCATCATCACCTGCGATGGCTCACACCACGTGAATGCCACCTACTACAACGACGTGCGGGTGCCCGCCTCGATGTTGGTGGGTGAGGAGAACAAGGGATGGCAACTGATCACCACACAGCTCAATCACGAGCGAGTGATGCTGGGGCCCTCGGGACGCATTGAAGGACTGCGTGACATGGTCGCTCAGTGGCTCGGCGAAGAGTTGCCCTCCGATGCCAGGGACACGTTGGCCAAGGCAACGGCTGCGATGCGTGTGAACGAACTCTTGAACTGGGAAGTTGCCTCAGGAACTCAAACCGGCAAAGCCGCTGTGGCGGATGCGAGCGCATCGAAAGTCTTCTCCTCGGAGGTGATCCAACGTCTGGGGCTAGCGCTAGAAGAAGTTGTCACGCGCCACGGAGATCTCAGCGAGCCCGAGACGGCCACTCTTGCGGAGTACCTCGATAAGACCTCCAAGCGCAACCTCGTGCTGACCTTTGGTGGCGGGGTCAACGAAGTGCAACGGGAGTTGATCTGCATGTTCGGCTTGGGACTACCCAGGGTTCCGCGATGAGTGACATCGACCTGCGAGAAGCAGTGATGGCCAAAGCCCTGGAGTTGCAGGTCATGGGCGAGACCGCCCCGCGCTACGCCCGCGATCAGGTCAACCAACCGATGATCAACAACTGGGTCGAGGCGATGGGCGACTCCCTGTCCAGATACACCCAAGGCGAGGCACCTCCTGCCATGGCCCAGGTGTGGACCATGGGTGGGCTTAACCCTCAACGCGACCCCAACGATCCGTTGCACTCGATGATGGAGTTCCTCACCGAGCAGGGTTTCACGGCAGTGCTTGGCACTAACTGCGAGCAAACCTATGAGCGCTACCTGCGCGTGGGCGAGCAACTCAGCGTCACCACCGTGCTGGATTCGGTCGTCGGGCCGAAGATGACTGGTGTGGGCGAGGGATATTTCGTCACCACGAAAAGTGTGTGGCGAGTCGAGGACGAAGTGGTTGCCACGATGCTGTTTCGGGTCCTGAAGTACCGACCCAAACAAGCTGACGCCAACGCGGTTGATCCGACCAAGGTGCTGCGTCCTGCGATCAACCGCGACACCGAGTTCTTTTGGGAGGGGACACGCCAAGGGGAACTGAGGTTGCAGCAGTGCGGCTCGTGTCACGAACTGCGCCACCCTCCCGGGCCAGCCTGCCCATCGTGTGGCGAATTCGACCGCACCTTCGTGGTGTCTTCCGGCGTCGGTCGCCTCTTCTCGTTTGTGGTCCACCGCTATCCCGCAGTCCCGGGCAAGCAACTCCCGTTGCTCCTCGGTCTGATCGAACTCGATGAGGGTGTGCGCATGGTGGCTGAACTGGTTGGGATGGGCCCCGAGGATGTTGAGATCGATATGCCAGTGCAGGTCGCTTGGCAACGCATCGACGACTCCTTGACGCTGCCCGTCTTTGAGAGGAGGTCCTGATGCAGATCGGTGACACCTTCGCTGCTTGGGAACTGCCCATCACCCCGACGCTCGTGGTGAGCACAGCGATTGCCACTCGCGATTTCCAAGACGTGCACCATGACCGCGACTTGGCCACCTCCTATGGCTCCAAGGACATCTTCCTCAACATCTTGACCACCACAGGTCTAGTGGAGCGCTACGTCACCGACGTACTCGGTGAGGAGTACGACGTCACAGGCATCAGTGTGCGTTTGGGGGCTCCGGCCTATCCCTACGACACCTTGACCTTCAGTGGAGACGTGGTGGCCGCGACCGAGACGACAATGGAAATCAAGGTTGTCGGCCAGGTGTCCTTAGGAGCCCACGTGACGGCAACAGTGGGGGTGCGAGTGCGATGAGCAACCGTTTGAGTGGCCAAGCCGCAATCGTTGGCATCGGGGCGACCGAGTTCTCTAAGGAGTCGGGACGCTCTGAACTCCAACTCAGCGTTGAGGCCATTGGCCATGCCTTGGCTGATGCTGGGTTAGTCGCCAGCGATGTTGACGGGCTAGTCACGTTCACGATGGACACCTCAGCCGAGATTGCGGTGGGCCGCGAACTTGGGATGGGGGACCTGCGCTTCTTTAGCCGGATCAACTACGGCGGCGGCGCGGCATGCGGGACCGTGCAGCAGGCCGCGATGGCCGTGGCGACTGGTGTGGCCGATGTCGTGGTGTGCTACCGAGGGTTCAACGAACGCTCGGGTTCACGCTTTGGTCAAGTCAGTTCGTGGGCCAACGCACAGGTGAACACCAACGGCCTCGATAACGCGTGGAGCTATCCCGCTGGGCTCTCGACGCCGGCAGCCACCGTGGCTATGCAGGCGCGGCGCTATATGCACGAGACGGGCGCCACCAGCGAAGACTTTGGGCGGGTGGCGGTGGCTGATCGCCGCCATGCCGCCAACAACCCGGCCGCGTTCTTCTATGGCAAACCGATCACGTTGGCTGATCATCAGGCCTCACGCATGATCGCCGACCCGCTACATCTGCTGGATTGCTGTCAAGAAAGCGATGGTGCCGTGGCGCTGGTGGTTACGACCACCGAGCGAGCCAAAGACTTGGCTCACCCAGCCGCCGTTATCACCGCAGCGGCCCAGGGCAGTGCACCGGATCAGTTCGTGATGACGTCTTATTACCGGCCCAACATTGGGATTCCCGAGATCGGTGTCGTGGGGCGCGAACTGTGGCGACAATCCGAGCTAGCCCCAACCGACATCGCCACGGCTGTGCTCTATGACCACTTCACGCCGTACGTCTTGATGCAGTTGGAAGAGCTGGGATTTTGCGGTGTCGGTGAGGCCAAAGATTTCATCGCCGACGGCGCGATTGAGATCGGCGGACGCCTCCCAATCAACACCCACGGTGGGCAACTTGGCGAGGCCTATATCCACGGCATGAACGGCATCGCCGAAGCGGTTCGCCAGGTGCGAGGCACGTCGGTGAATCAGGTCGATGATGTTCAGCATGTGCTTGTCACGGCCGGGACGGGCGTGCCCACGAGCGGGTTGATTCTCAGTCGCTGAGCTCGCCGATGGCCTAACCCCGAGATGAATCTCGTTGGGCGATAGGCCACACTAGGTGGGTGCGTGCCGTGCAGATCTTGACTCCCCCTGGGATCAGAGATCTGCGCAAATACCGCCGCGAGAACCTCGCCGGTGACGTGATCGCCGGTGTTTTGGTGGCCGCCTTGGCCATCCCGCAAGCACTTGGTTACTCCGTTGTCGCGGGTGTTCCGGTCCAAGTAGGGCTCTACACGCTTCCCCCGGCACTCTTGGCATACGCGCTCTTTGGATCATCGCGGGTGCTCTTCGTTGGCCCGGTGTCAACGATCAGCGTTCTCTCGGGAAGTTTGGTGCGACAACTCTCCGGTGGCGATGCCGCGAAGGCCGTCGAACTCACCGCAAGCATCACCTTGGTCGCGGGCGTGGTGTTGCTGGCGGCCGGTTTGATGAGGTTGGGCTGGGTTGCCAACTTCCTCTCTGAACCCATCGTGACCGGATTTGTGACCGGGCTGGTCATCTTGATCATCGTGGGTGAGGTCCCTGGGTTGCTCGGGCTTGATCCGCCCCAGGGTGCGCTGATCACTCGTTTGATGAAAATTGCCGCCGAGATAGGCCAGGCACACGTTCTCACCGCCTTGATCGGGTTAGCCGCCCTCGTGGTGATCTTCGGTGGGTCGGCCCTCGCGCCACGGGTTCCTTGGTCTTTGGTGGCGCTGGTGCTAGGAGTGGTTGGCTCGCATGTGTGGCACCTTGGCGAGCGTGGTGTCCGCGTGGTGGGGTCCATCCCCAGCGGATTGCCCGTGCCTAGCATCCCGATTCCGGACCCGTCGTTGTGGAGCGACCTGCTCACCGGAGGGATCGCGGTCGCGGGTGTCGGCATAGCCGAAGGGCTGGCAGCGGCGCGAACCTTCTCCTCCTCCAGCAAACGAGTCGAGGACAACACCGAACTTGTGGGCAACGGTCTAGCCGACCTGGCTTCTGCGCTGTTTGGTGGGATCGCAGTGGCAGGCAGCCTGTCTAAGACCGCTGCCAATTCGCGCGCCGGAGCGAAGACTCAACTTAGCGGCGTGGTCTCCGCGCTCATGGTGGTGGCAGTGCTGGTCTTTGCCACTGGACTGTTGACGGCGTTGCCGAAGGTGATCCTGTCGGCCATCGTCGTACACGCTGTGTGGGGGTTGCTGCGACCGGCCTTGTTCAAGCGCTATGCCTTTGTACGCCGCGATGACCTCGTCGCTGCTGTGGTGGCCGTAGTCGCGGTTCTGGCCCTAGGACCTCTCTATGGGCTCTTGGCTGCAATTGGGCAGTCGTTGCTGGGACTGATCTTTCGCACGATGCAAGTCGACATCGATGAAATGGGCCGGGTTCGTGGGGAGAAGGCCGCGTGGGGCGCCATCGCGAACGACCCACAGCGCAAGGTGGTGCGCGGCGTGTGCGTCTTGCGTCCGGACGGACCACTGTTTTGGGCCAACGCTGGCTCGGTGGTCGGGCGGATTGAGGCCTACGTCGAGGCTCGTGAAGACACAGCGGTGCTCGTGCTTGACCTCGAAGCCACCAACCAAATGGACACCACGAGTGCCAACCAACTCGACAAGTTGATCATCGACCTGCGCGAGCGCGGCATCACCGTGATGCTGGTTCGGGTGTTCACCAGTGTGCGCGAAATTCTCGAGCGCGCTGGAGTAATGGAGCAGCTAGCCGAGGATCAGATTTGGCACAGCATTTCTGCTGCGGTGAAGGCGGCCAAGCCGATGGTGGGCGACTGGTTCGAACTCGATGAAGAACTCAGCGACGATGCCAGTGAAGTGGTGGAGAGCCACCCTTCGGATTAGGCCTTGGTCAGATAGCAGTCGTCGAGCACCGGAGCTCCGGCTCGTTCGGGGCTAGCGATCGAGGCAGAGATCGCAATTCGGTCTCCTTCGTCCCACGCCTGAACCCCGATAGTTTCGCCAGGGAAGACGACCCCAGCGAACCGTGCGTTGAACCCGCCAACGCCCGCGGCGTCGCCGCTTAAGAGACCATCAGTGACTTCACGCAAAACGATCCCGTAACTGCATAGGCCATGCAGGATCGGCGCGGGGAAACCCGCACGCTGCGCGAAGTCTGGATCAGCGTGCAGCGGGTTGCGATCACCACAGAGCCGATAAAGCATGGCTTGTTGTGGGGTGACGGAGAACGCTCCGGAGAAGTCAGCCTCGCGGTCGGGTGGAGTCGAAAACTCGGAACTGCCGCGGTTGCCTCCCCAGCCTCCCTCGCCACGCACGAAGATGCTTGAACGCACCGTCCACAGGGGCTGGCCCGACTCATCGCTAGCCACACCCTCTTGCCAGATCACTGCGGCCTTGCCCTTGTCCCACACATCACTGATGCGGGTCGAGATCGTGGCGTGACCAGACGTGGGCAAGGGGCGGTGAACCTCGATTGCCTGGGCACCATGCACGACCTGGGCCAGGTTGATGTCGCAACCAGGGAGATCCAGAGGCGGGGGATCGGTCTCGTGAAAAGAGGGGGCCACGAGTGCGAACGAAGGCAGGACCTGCAGCGCGTCGTTGTCGAGGGTGTAGCGCAGGGCAATTGGGTCGAGGTTGTCACCGGTCCGTGAGCCGGCACCGATGGCCAAGTGATAAAGCAGCACGTCGGAGGCGGTCCACTCAAAACTCCGTGTCGGCAGTTGAGCGCCAATGGCTATATCAGGGTTGATGGGCACGGTTGGCTCCTACGCGTTTGCGGCGATGTCGTCGGCGGCCAGATACCCAAAGACCAAAGCCGGACCGATCGTGGCTCCGGGCCCAGCGTAGGTGTAGCCCATTACCGCGGCCGACACGTTTCCTGAGGCATAGAGTCCCTGAATGACCGAGCCATCCGAACGCAGCACTCGTCCGCGCTCATCGGTTACTAGGCCGCCCTTGGTGCCCAGATCGCCCGGAATGATCTTGACCGCGTAGAACGGGCCTTCGTCGATCCGGTTGAGCGAGCAGTTCGGCTTCA
>CALMMO010000306.1 GCA_937868455.1 uncultured Marmoricola sp. | reverse complement strand
CCACGGCTGCGACGACCGGCTCGGGTGCAGCCGCAGGTTCAGGTTCGAGACCCAGCGGACGTGGGACCGAGAAGGGTGAAGCGCCTCCTTGTTGAGCCAGCGCGAGCTTGGCCCGAAGGTCTTCGTTCTCCTTAATCAAACGCTCCAATTCATGCTCGACCTCATCGAGGAAGGTGTCGACCTCGTTCATGTCGTAGCCCTCACGGAGGCGGACAGGCGTGAATCGCTTGTTCTGCACGTCCTGCGGCGTCAACGGCATTGGAATACCTACTTACGTTGTTTTGGGTAGATCTCGGTTACACAATAGCCCGATTACGACAAAGGGTGCGCGCTGACGCAGCACGCACCCTTGAATATTGGGACTTCTTAACTTTGGTTAAAGAAGCCACCTTCAGCGATTCGGGCCTTCTCCTCGGCAGTCACCGACACGTTGGGCGGTGAAAGCAGGAAGACCTTGTTTGTCACTCGCTCGATGCTGCCTCGCACTGCGAAGACCAACCCGGCGGCGAAGTCGACGAGTCGCTTGGCCTCCGCATCAGACATGTCAGAGAGGTTCATGATCACCGGGACACCGTCACGGAAGTTCTCACCAATGACCCGCGCCTCGTTGTAGGTGCGAGGGTGCAGCGTGGTGATGCGAGAAAGCGGGGTCGCAGCAACTCCAGCTGTGGCAACCTTGCGACGGTCGGCCAAGTTGGCCACCGGACGCTCGTCGGCCAGTTGGGTGTCGGTGTCTTCAACGTCGTACTGCACTGAGTCGTTGGCTTCGTCGCCTTCGGCTTCCTCGAACAGGCCGAGGTAGACGCCCATCTTGCGCATCGCACCGCTCATGAGTGTGTCCTTATGTGTTGGCCTCGGGGGAGGCAAAACTTATGCGAGTCCGCTTTGACCCTAAGGGAGCGCGGGCCTCGAACCGAGGATTGCGCCGCCGACACGCACGTGTGTCGCGCCAGCCGCAATCGCCTCTTCGAGATCACCACTCATCCCCGCCGATAGCCAGGCGGCCTCAGGGTGCTCCGCCAGGAACCTGGTGCGAATCTCCGCGAGCCGGTCAAAGGCCGTGCTGGGAGGCTCCCCCAGCGGGGCCACCGCCATCAAACCCCGCAGGTTCAGGTGGGGTGCGGACACCACCTGTTCGGCAAGTTGGAGGAGGTCGCTGGGGTCCACGCCTGCGCGTCCGACGGCGTCAGGTGGATCAAGGCTTACCTGCACGAGGACCTCGAGGTCGCGCGCACGGGCCTGCGCCCCACGACTGAGCCCATCGACCAATTTGGTCCGGTCAACGCTGTGCACCACATCTGAGTACGACGCCACCGCAGCCGCCTTGTTGCTTTGCAAGCCACCGATGTAGTGCCAGCGCAATCCAAGGCCGCCCAACTGTGCAGCCTTCGTCATGGCTTCTTGGTGACGGTTCTCGCCAACATCACGGACTCCGAGTTCGGCCAAGATCTCGATGTCACTAGCCGGGAAGAACTTTGTGACAACCACCAAAGTGATCTCACTCGCATCACGCCCACAAGCCTGGGCCGCGTGAGCGATTCTGGCCTGAACGGACTCGTAGCCCGCGGCGATGTCATCGCGACGACTCATCGATGACTCCAAATCACTCCCGCAAACCGCGTGGCTCGCTCACCGTCGCGACGAAACGAAGGCCACTCCTGGCTCTCGCGCGTGCAGATGTTGACTCGACGAACGTCTGTGACGCCATCGTGAGCCAGTTGGGCGTGCAACCCGGCGCCTAGATCAAGCGATGGGGTGCCCCACGAGGTTGTCGCCTTAGCTTGCGGCACCACGGCCGCGACATCAGTTTGCAACTGTTCGGGCACTTCATAGCAAGCGCCACACACATGAGGGCCAAGCCAAGCAACCTGCGGATTGGCTCCCATCGACCTCATCTGGGCGAGCGCTTGGGGCACGACACCTTGCGCCAAACCCGGACGACCGGCGTGAACTGCGGCGATCCACCCAGTTTCTGGATCTGCAATCAGCACGGGCACACAATCGGCCGCACGAGCCATCAATGCCACGCCCATCTGGGCGGTCACCAGCGCATCGCAATCCGGCGGGGAAATCGGGGGCAGATCGTCCACGACCACCACGTCAGCACCATGGACCTGGTGCATCAAGACGGGGGCGGCGCCAGTCTCCTTGGCCACGGTCGCGAGTGCAGCGCCGCGAGTGGACTCGCTGCCATGGTCACTCACATCAAGGGCAGACGTGGTGAAGGCGACCTCAATGACGAGGTCGCCTCCAATCCGATCGCGAAGGAGCAGGTGGGTCACTTCAAGAAGTCAGGTACGTCGAGGTCGTCGTCGCCGCCGTACACCGGCGCCTGGCGAGGCTGTGCAGGTGCGGGCCCGGATGCAGACGCAGGTGCTGCAGGCCCAGACGTCGTTGGGCTGGCACCGGTGTTGTTCGGCGTCAGTGGTGGCATCGGGCGCGGCGGGCGCAGTGCAGGCGCGTCTTCGCGCTTCTTGGGTCGACCACCGTCGAATCCGGCGGCGATGACAGTCACGCGCACTTCGTCACCGAGAGCGTCATCGATCGTGGCGCCAAAGATGATGTTGGCATCGGGGTGCACTGCTTGGGAGACCATCGCTGCGGCTTCATTGATTTCGAAGAGGCCGAGGTCAGAGCCGCCAGCAATCGAGAGCAGCACACCGTGCGCACCATCGACTGATTCCTCCAGCAATGGACTGGAGACTGCGAGGGTGGCGGCCTCGACAGCGCGGTTCTCACCGCGTGCGGAGCCGATGCCCATCAGAGCCGAACCCGCGTTGCTCATCACCGACTTCACATCGGCGAAGTCAAGGTTGATCAGGCCAGGGGTCGTGATGAGGTCAGTGATGCCGCTGACTCCTTGCCACAACACCTGATCGGCCTGCTTGAAGGCATCAAGCATGCTCACGTTGCGATCAGAGATGCTGAGCAACTTGTCGTTGGGAATCACAATCAGGGTGTCGACTTCATCGCGCAGGCGACCGATGCCTTCTTCGGCGGAGTGCGCACGACGACGCCCTTCGAAGGTGAACGGCCTGGTCACCACACCGATGGTCAAGGCGCCCAGTGAACGAGCGATCTTGGCCACGATGGGTGCGCCACCGGTGCCGGTGCCGCCGCCTTCGCCAGCGGTCACGAAGACCATGTCGGCGCCCTTGAGGACCTCTTCGATCTCCTCAGCGTGGTCTTGGGCGGCCTTGCTGCCGACGTCAGGGTTGGCGCCGGCGCCCAGGCCTCGAGTGAGTTCGCGACCGATGTCGAGTTTCACGTCGGCATCGCTCATCAGCAATGCCTGCGCATCGGTGTTGATCGCGATGAACTCGACTCCTTTGAGCCCGACCTCGATCATCCGGTTGACGGCGTTGACGCCCCCACCACCGATACCCACGACCTTGATCACGGCTAGGTAGTTCTGTGGTGCTGCCACGACGATGCCCTTCGTGTCTGCGGCCAAGGGCCGCCTGAAAGTTTGGTTGGAAGTCTTTATTTGAAGAATTCGATCCTGGGCCGATGAACCTTAACCCTGCAGTAGAGGGTTATAGTTATGTCAACCTGAGACCGTGGAATCAACGTAGGCGAGGGCTCGCACAACTTGCGGCACAACACGCCGACATCAGCAATTGGGTGGCTCAGGAGCGGGTTGTGGGACGTCCTGCGACACTGACGTCAATGACTTTCACGCCGGGTCGCTTGATCAAGATCTCCAGCACCTCGGCCTTGGCCTCAGAATCGCTGGCCCTCCCCCAGACCACCC
>CALMMO010000305.1 GCA_937868455.1 uncultured Marmoricola sp. | reverse complement strand
CAACTCCGGCGCTCACGAAACCGCCTTGCCACCCGGCGCCATCGATAGCCAAGCCCACCAAAGGTGCACCCAAGGAGGCTCCGCCGGTGGCCAAAGAGGAATGCCAGCCCATGGCTTCGCCGCGCACAGCGACCGGCACTTCGCGTGTGAGTGCATCAAGGCCAGCGGTCATGGTCGGGGCGCAGAAGGCGCCGCAGAGGAATGTCAGCACCCCAAAACTGACCAGCCCGGGCGCTAGAGCAACAAGCGCCGTCGTGGCCCCTAAGAGGCCTAGGAGAATCATGAGTGGTGGGTGTCGGGTCGTGGCGCCGTACACCAAACCGCCTACGGCTGAACCAGCACCCCACACGGCCATCATTAAGCCCAACAAGGTCGGTACCTGCATCGAGCGCACGGCGGCAACGATGGATAGATCGGTGCCGCTGAGCACCAAGACTGCGGCTCCGGCCGCGGCCAAGATCGCGATGACCGACGGGCTCATCCAGGTGCGCAGTGGCACCCGTTCGCCGCGTTGGTCTTCGTCTTGGCCCATGGGTGGATTGATCCACCACAACAGCAGGCCACCGAGCACGGAAAGCAACTCCATGATCATCAGGGCCAAAGGTGTGTCGACTTTGTGCGCCAACAGCACACCAGCGATGGGGCCGAGCATGAACGAGAACTCCATGAAGACCGCGTCTAGCACGAGAGCAGATTTGCGCTGCTCCTCAGGCACGTGACTGATCACGACCTGGCGCAAAATGGAGTAGGTGGGAACGACGAAAAGGCCACTAACGATGACCATGGCCATCAACAGCCAATAGCCCACCCATGGCGCGATGGTCCAGGCGATTGCGTTGACCACGAGGCTGGGCCACACGGCGCGGCGCAGCCCAAATTTGTCGAGTTTGCTGCCTCGCCATGGCCCGCTGACGGCAACGGCAATGCTGGCCGCGCCCCCAATCAGCCCAGCCTGGGCGTAGGTGCGTTCCAGATGGGAGACGACGTGCACACTCACCAGCACTGCGCCTGCCCACATGGGCACCCGGATAAGCAACCCCAGGAGCAGTGCATTGCGGACCTGCTTGACTCGAAGGACTTCGAGGTACGTCGACAGGTTCACCCGCGGACTCAATCACACCTGAGGACCAGAGGCGAACCGATTAACGATCAGCTGGGTTAACGCGCCGGCCCGATCACTTGGGCAGCCAGCGCGGCAGAAAGCCCCACGTAAGGCATCCCAGCTCCGGGAGTGGTGTGGGCACCCACCATGTAGACCCCTTCGATGGGGCTGCGGGTGCCGATGCGGTGTTTGAGGGTGGATCGCCCATTCCAGGCAACGCCTAGGGGTGAGCCAAGAGCACTCTGTTCGGAGGGGGTGACATCGATGCGCACCGAGATGCGCTGGCGCAGATCGATCCCTCTGGTTGCCAGTGCCGTGATGGGGTCGATCGGGTGAGGGGAGTAGGCCAGCACACTCACTGCTGCTCCCTGAGTGCGCACCACCAGGTGGGGGTCGCCGTGGACCACTAGTTCTGGAGCCTCCAGTTGCGCAGGCACCTCCTCAAGGCCGAGATGGGCAATGTGGGGTGGCAAGGCCTGGGGGAG
>CALMMO010000304.1 GCA_937868455.1 uncultured Marmoricola sp. | reverse complement strand
GGGGACCATGTTCGATCGAGTGTGGAGATTCAGTCGTCGGATCCGCTCACAGTTGGGCTCGCCAATTTGCCGGTCTCGTCGTGCATCTCAGCAGCAACTTCACGCAGCTTGGGAGCATGCTCGCGAGCGTGGTGTGCACAGAAGAGGAGTTCGCCACCTGAGGCGAGCAGCACTCGCAAGTAAGCCTGGGCCCCGCAGCGGTCGCAGCGGTCTAAGGCTGAGAGCGGTGCGCTAGGCGCTGTTGCAGTGGTCATTGGTTGAGTCACTTCCTTTCGTGCCAGCGGGTCCAACGCATGAGGTGCAGAGAAGATTCCCCAGGTTGAACCGTGGGGCCTATCCAACCATGCTGCTCGGCCCCGCGCTCGTGGTTTCCACCTGATGACGTCGTACTCGTAGGAGGGAGTGTGGCCCTCTGCCAGCCGATTGGGTGGCATGTTGGCCGCGTGTCGGGGTGTTGGCACAAGTTCTGAGGGTGGCACTCGTTAGATTGCATGAGCGCAATCGACCACCTGCACTAGTCCAAGGACACCACGATCGACAACACCTACAACGCCCAGCATCTACTCGTTCTCGAAGGCCTCGAGGCGGTGCGCAAGCGTCCCGGAATGTATATCGGGTCAACCGATACCCGAGGGCTCATGCACTGCTTGTGGGAGATCATCGACAACGGCGTCGATGAGGCACTCAGTGGTGCGGCCTCGCGCATCGAAGTCACCTTGCATGCAGATGATTCCGCAGAAGTGCATGACAACGGTCGAGGGATTCCTGTCGATAAAGAGCCCAAGACGGGGCTTCCAGGTGTCGAGGTCGTCTACACAAAGTTGCACGCTGGCGGCAAATTCGGTGGGGGTTCCTATGCGGCCACCGGCGGTCTGCATGGCGTGGGCGCATCGGTGGTGAATGCGCTGTCCTCCCGCCTTGACGTCGATGTGGAGCGCACCCCTTCGGTGCAGGGCATGAGCTTTCAGCGAGGCAACCCGGGCGTCTTTGACACCGATGGTCCTCGTGCTGCCTTCACCAGCAAGTCAGGACTGACGCGCAAGGGCGCCCGTGTGGCTAAGACGCGCACCGGCACTCGGGTGCGCTTTTGGCCAGATCGACAGATCTTCACCAAAGACGCCAAATTTGTGTACGACGAACTTGTTGCGCGGGCTCGCCAGACATCGTTCATCGTCCCCGGTTTAGAGCTCGCACTTACCGATTTGCGCGGCGCGGAGCCAGTGACTCAGACGTTTCGACACGACGGCGGGATTGCGGAGTTCTGTGACTTCCTAGCTGCCGATCCAGCTGTGACCGACGTACTCAGGCTGCAAGGCAGCGACACCTTCACCGAGACAGTGCCCATGCTCGATGACGCTGGCCACATGACTCCACAAGACGTCGAACGTGAACTCGGCGTCGACGTGGCCCTGCGGTGGGGCACGGGCTACGACACCGAGGTGCGTTCGTTTGTCAATGTGATCGCCACGCCTAAAGGTGGCACTCACGTGTCGGGCTTCGAGGCCGCACTCACTCGCACCTTTAACGACGCGATGAAGGCCGCAAAGGTCTTGAAGGTCAACGACCCTGATGTCATCAAAGACGACATCTTGGAGGGCCTGACCGCCGTCGTGACGGTCCGCCTGGCCGAGCCGCAGTTTGAAGGCCAGACCAAAGAAGTGCTGGGCACTCCGGCAGCGCGCGGTGTGGTGCGCAAGGTGGTGGCCGAGCAACTCAAAGCGTTCCTCACCTCAACCAAGCGGGCAGAGAAGGCACAAGCCAAGCTCGTGATGGAGAAGGTTTCCAGTGCCGCACGCACCCGGATCGCGGCACGCCAGCATCGGGAGACTCAGCGGCGCAAGAACGCCCTGGAGTCTTCAGCGTTGCCATCAAAGTTGGCCGATTGCCGTAGCAACGATGTTGATCGCTCTGAACTCTTCATCGTTGAGGGCGACTCAGCGTTGGGCACTGCCAAATTGGCTCGCGATTCAGAGTTTCAGGCACTACTGCCGATCAGGGGCAAGATCCTCAACGTGCAAAAGGCCGGCATCGCTGACGTGCTCAAGAATGTCGAGTGCTCCACCATCATTCAGGTGGTTGGTGCTGGGTCGGGACGCACATTCGACCTTGACGCGGCTCGCTACGGTCGCATCATCTTCATGGCCGATGCCGACTCCGATGGTGCGCATATCCGCTGCCTGTTGGCCACCTTGTTCTTCAGGTACATGCCGGACCTGGTGAAGGCTGGGCGGGTCTACACCGCAGTGCCGCCGTTGCACCGCATCGAGCTCACCAACCCCAAGAAGGGGATGGACAAGTACGTCTACACCTACTCAGACCCCGAATTGCAGCGCAAATTGGCGGAGCTGACCAAAAAGGGACTTCGCTGGAAGGACCCGGTGCAGCGCTACAAAGGTCTTGGTGAGATGGATGCAGATCAACTCGCCGAGACGACGATGGACCCCCGACACCGCACCTTGCGCCGTCTCACCGTTGACGATGCGGCGGAGGCCTCGGGCGTCTTTGAGCTTCTGATGGGCAGCGATGTGGCACCGCGCAAGGAATTCATTGTGGCCGGCGCCTATGAGGTTGACCTCGACTCGATTGACGCCTAGAACGTGTTCCAATTTTGACCTATGCTGCTCGACTATGGCGCGCCCACTAAATCTTGCAGACGTTCTTGAAGTTATGGCGGACTCGGTCCCAGACCGACTGGCCTTTGTGACCGAGCACGGTCAATCGACGTACTCCCAACTCGACGAACGTTCGACTCGGTTGGCCAATCACCTTGTGGCCCAAGGAGTGAAGCCCGGTGACCACATCGCGGTTCACGCGGGCAACTGTGTGGAGTGGGCTGAGTCGCTCTATGCCGCCATGAAGGCACGGGCCGTCGCAATCAACGTCAACTTTCGTTACGTGCATAACGAACTGAAGTACATCTACGACAACTGCCAGGCCGTGGCCGCCATCGTCGGCCCGGAGTACGTCGAGGCCGTACGCCGCGTCAACGACGAGTTGGGCACTCTCAAGCACACCCTGGTCATCGGCGAGGACTACGAGGCGGCGCTGGCTGCTGCTTCGAGTGACCGGTTGGACAACGGACGCTCAGGAGACGATCACTACATCGTCTACACGGGTGGCACCACCGGAATGCCCAAGGGCGTGATCTGGCGACAGGAGGACCTGTTGATGGGCGCACTCAATGAGCTGCGCTACCGCGCACCTATCGAGTCGATTGAAAAGCTCGGTGAGGAAGCCGCCGCCAATGAGAACCCTCTCAAATTGATGGTCTGTGGTCCCTTGATGCATGGGGGCAGCCAATGGTCCATGGGCAACGCGCACGTGGGTGGCTCGGTGTTCACCCTCTATTGCGGCACCAAGTTTGACCCCGAGAAGGTGCTGGATCTGACCGTGTCTTCTGGCACCAACTCATTGGCCCTGCTGGGTGATGCCATGGCTCGGCCGGTGCTCGACGCGTTAGAGGCCAACCCGGAGCGGTGGGACCTCTCACAACTCTTTGCCCTGTCCAACGCCGCAGCGGCGATGAGCACCGGTACACGCGACCAAATCAAACGAGTCCTGCCCAATGTGTTCATTCGCGACAACTACGGCGCCTCCGAGTCTGGCGCTGCAGCGGCGCGCATGGATGATGGCCAAGAGCGTGAGGCGCCACGCTTTGACGTGACCGACGACTTGATGGTGATGCGGCCTGACGGCACCTCATGTGAGGTCGGCGAAGTGGGCATGTTGGCTCGCAGTGGTTGGATCCCACTGGGTTACCTCGGTGACCCCGAGAAAACTGCCGCGACGTTCAAAGTGGTCGATGGCAAGCGCTGGGTGATCCCAGGTGACTTTGCCCGTCTAGAACCTGATGGCACCGTCAGCATGCTGGGTCGCGGCTCTGTCTGCATTAACACCGGTGGCGAGAAGGTCCACCCTGAAGAAGTCGAGTCAGTGCTCAAGCAGCACCCTGCGGTGTTTGATGCAGCTGTTGCCGGCACTGCACATCAACGATGGGGTCAACAGGTCACCGCTTTGGTGCACCTGCGCGAGGGCGCCACTGCCGATGCTGATGAACTCGATCGTCACTGCCGCGAACTCCTAGCGGGCTACAAAGTGCCCAAGCAGTTCTTCATCGTCGATGAGGTGCCTCGCACTCCAGTGAGCAAGGTTGACTACAAAGCCGTCAAAGAATTGGCCACCACGCTGGCTGGGGACTCCGAAGACAGCCATGTTTGAGTGGCTCGTCGAGGGTGGCCTTCTCGGTGTGATGGTTTCCTGTGCGCTTGGCTACGTGGTGATCCGGGTGGCGGTTCAAGACGCCATCCGCGCCGAGCGGCGCAAGATCAAACCGCCTGAGTGAGCAGCCCGGTTTCGACGTCGTACACAAACCCACCCACGACGATCGAGTCAGGGATCAGGGGGTGCGCACGCACCCGGTGTACGTCGTCGCGCAACGCCAACTGCTGATCGTGGATGACGTGGAATGTCTGCCATGAAGCGTCCACACCAGCCGATTCGCCGACCCGTCGGCGAAGTTCCTCCTCGCTGTGGCTAACCACGGCGCACCGAGTGTGGGGGACCACCAAAATCCTTTCGACCCCGAGCAGATGCACCGCCAAGACCAGTGCCTCAAGGGCAGCGTCAGTGACTCGACCACCCGGATTGCGGAAGATCTTCGCGTCGCCTGGTTGCAGCCCGAGCATCCCGAGTGGGTCGATGCGTGAATCCATGCAGGTCACCACTGCGATGCCTGCGCGCGCCACGCCGTCGAAGGTGCCTAGGGGATAGGTGATGGAGTAGTGCTGGTTGGCAGCAAGCAGGTCATCGAAGGCACTCACCTTGCAGACGCTACCTGGTGACCTAGCCAGCCGTGTGAAGTATCTGCGCAGTGTCTTGTCCGCGGGTGTTGGCGCCCCTAAAGAGAACGAGGGCGGCCACAGCCGCGATGACGGCGCAGATGGTGGCACCAATGAACACGGCGTGCACCTGGGCAACTCCGGCGTCAATCACGCTCATGTGGGCCACCGCTTGATAGAACCGGCGCATACCGATCGTGGTGAGGGCCGATATCCCGATGAGCATCCCGCACATCCGAGCCACGACCACGAGGGCACTGGCAACGCCGTGCACGTCGTTGGGGGTGCTGGCCAGAAGAGCGGCGTTGACTGGGGCCAACGCGATCCCAAACCCAAAGCCGGTCAGCACCAACG
>CALMMO010000303.1 GCA_937868455.1 uncultured Marmoricola sp. | reverse complement strand
ACCTATCCCGGTGTTGGTATCTCCCTAGGAGTGAGTCGGGTCTTGGCGCCGTTGTTTGCCCGCGCTGGTTTGGTGGCAGAGCGAAGCGTGCCCTCGGTGGTCTTGGTTGCGGTGCCTGATGAGGAGTCCCGCACCCAGTGCGAAGGCCTCGCCGATCAACTGCGAGCCTCTGGCACCCCGGTAGAGGTGTCGCCGAGCGCCGACAAGTTCGGACGCCAAATTCGGTACGCCGAACGACGTGGCATCCCTTATGTTCTCTTTCCCGGCAGTGAGGGTCACCAGATCAAAGACATCCGAACTGGTGAGCAGGAACAGATTGATCCTGCGACCTGGACACCGCCCGCATCTGACTTGCAACCACGCATCATCAGCACTTCATCTGATTTGAACGGAGCACCATGATTCGCACTCACCAGGCTGGCGCCTTGCGCGCTGAACACGCTGGGCAGACCGTCACCCTCGCAGGCTGGGTAGGCCGGCGTCGCGACCACGGGGGAGTGGCCTTCTTGGATCTGCGCGAGGCCAGCGGAGTGGTGCAGGTCGTCGTACGCGATGAGGCAGTGGCCGCATCGCTGCGCAACGAGTTCTGCCTCAAGGTCACTGGCACCGTCAGTGTTCGCCCCGCGGGTCAGGCCAACGACAAGATCCCCACTGGTGCGATCGAGGTCATTGCTAGTGGTGTGGAGGTGCTCAACCCCTCAGCCGTGTTGCCGTTCCCCATTGATGAGCACATCGAGGTGGGCGAAGAGGCCAGGCTCAAGCACCGCTATCTAGACCTGCGCCGCCCGGGGCCGGCGGCGGCACTGCGGTTGCGCTCGAAGATCAACAAGGCGTGCCGCGACGTGCTCGACCGGTTCGACTTCGTCGAGATCGAGACCCCGACCCTGACGCGCAGCACTCCTGAAGGTGCTCGCGACTTCGTGGTGCCCGCGCGATTGGCGCCTGGCAGTTGGTACGCCTTGCCCCAAAGCCCGCAACTGTTCAAGCAGTTGTTGATGGTGGGCGGCATGGAGCGCTACTACCAAATCGCGCGTTGTTACCGCGATGAGGACTTCCGTGCTGACCGCCAACCGGAGTTCACCCAACTCGACATTGAGATGAGCTTCGTCGACCAAGACGATGTGATCGGGTTGACCGAACAGATCATCAAAGAGGTCTGGGGGCTGATCGGTCACCAGGTCAGCCTGCCGCTGCCGCGGATGACGTACGCCGAGGCAATGGCTCGCTTTGGTAGCGACAAGCCTGACCTGCGCATGGGCCAAGAACTCATCGACTGCACGTCGTACTTCAAAGACACCGAGTTCCGCGTCTTCCAAGCGCAGTACGTCGGCGCAGTGGTCATGCCTGGTGGTGGGAGCCAGCCGCGTCGCCAATTCGATGCCTGGCAAGAGTGGGCCAAGCAGCGAGGAGCACGCGGGCTTGCCTACGTGACGTTGGGCGAAGACGGCACGCTCGGTGGGCCGGTTGCCAAGAACCTCTCCGAAACCGAATTGGCTGGGCTGGCTGCTCACACGAGCGCCAACCCCGGAGACTGCATCTTCTTTGCGGCCGGGCCGGTGAAGTCCAGTCGTGCATTGCTAGGTGCGGCTCGCTTGGAGATCGGCCGACGCTGCGGGTTGCTCGATGAGAGTGCGTGGAGTTTGCTCTGGGTGGTTGACGCCCCATTGTTCGAGCCGGCAGACGATGCCACCGCCGCCGGTGATGTTGCAGTTGGTGAAGGCTCGTGGACAGCGGTGCACCACGCGTTCACATCCCCCCAAGACGACACATTCGACACCGACCCAGCCAACGCGTTGGCATGGGCGTATGACTTCGTGTGCAACGGCAACGAGGTTGGCGGAGGATCGATTCGTATCCACCGCGCTGACATCCAAAAGCGCGTGTTCGCGATGATGGGCATCGACGAGGCCACGGCTCAGGAGAAGTTCGGCTTCCTGCTTGACGCCTTCGCTTTCGGTGCTCCGCCGCACGGTGGCATCGCATTGGGCATGGACCGCCTGGTTGCCTTGCTGGCCGGAGTCGAGTCGATCCGCGAGGTGATTGCCTTCCCCAAGACCGGAAACGGGTTTGACCCCCTCACCGCAGCACCTGCGCCAATTACGGCACAACAACGAAAAGAAGCCGGTGTAGATGCACCTTTGGTCAAGGAACCGTCGTCGGAGGGGCCCGTCGCCTCATAACCTTGCTTGGGTGAGCCGATGCCGGATCGTTACCAGTCGTTGGGTAGGCCACGGGGTGTGATTCCCATAGGCTCACAGAAGTTGCGCATCGGGAGACCCTCGGTTCGCATGCTTTGAAGCCCGAACTTCGACTAGGAGGTCACGCGCCTTGAGCCAGTCTGGACCTGAGACGACCGCAGCGATCGAATCAAGCGCTGACGAAGTTGTTCCTGAAGCAATCAGAGGACGCTCGCCGCGTGAGTTGGCGCTGATTCGCTTCCGGCGCGACAAGGGCTCGATGATCTCCCTCGGCGTGGTGTTGCTGTTCTTGTTCGTTGCCGTGATTTCCCCGGTGCTGACCAAGCTCAAGGTGTTCAAGCCCTACACCACTAACTTCCCACTGCTCGACATCGAAAATGGCGCAATCCCCAAAGGCAACTGGGGAGGCATCTCGTGGGCACACCCGTTGGGCCTTACCCCCGGCACTGGCACCGATGTGTTGTCGCGTCTGATGCTCGGCATGACGTACTCCATCACCATTGCGCTTCTCTCGGCGGTCCTCACCGTGGCACTCGGCACGGCTCTGGGCATCATTGCGGGCACCTCCGGCGGCTGGATCGATGCGATCATCGGTCGCATCATCGACATGACGCTTTCTTTCCCGCAGACCCTGATGCTGCTGAGCCTTTCCTCCACCCTCACCGTCACCCTTGAGCAGATGGGTGTGCCGAAGGGGAACTTCGCCCGAGGCACTTATCTGATCTTGGTGCTCGCCGTCTTCGGCTGGCCTTCGTTTGCGCGCATCGTGCGTGGCCAGGTCTTGTCTTTGCGTGAGCGTGAGTTCGTCGAGGCAGCGCACGTGTTCGGCGCCTCGCGTTGGCGGATCTATTTCAAGGAAATGCTGCCCAACTTGTGGGCACCGATCCTGGTCTACTTCACGTTGACCATGCCTGCCTATGTGTCAGCCGAGGCAGCCTTGAGCTTCTTGGGTGTCGGTGTGAAGACACCCACCCCCACGCTGGGCAACACACTGTCCGACTCGGTGAACTACTACGGCAGCGACTTGGTCTACTTCTTTGTGCCAGCCGTGGTCCTGGCTGCCGTCGTGGTGAGTTTTAACCTGCTCGGCGACGGCTTGCGCGATGCACTTGACCCCAAGGCTGATCGGTAGCGATCGGCCCCACAAATTTCGGTAGCAACAAGTTGCCGAGACAGTCGTCCCACAAGGGTCGACATAGACAAGGAGAACAGATGACCAAGTATCGCAAGACACTTGCGGTAGTGGCAGCAGCTGCCATGGGCGTCACCGGTCTCGCCGCCTGTGGTGGCGGCGGGGGCGGCTCGGCCGACGGGGCCAAGACGCTGCACTACCTGACCTTCCGGCCGACTGAGCACTGGGACCCCCAGCGCATGTACATCGGTCGCGACCTGGCGGACTCCTCGCGGTTGTTCTACCGCTCGTTGGTGTCCTTCCCTGTGTCCGAAGACCCGACCACCTCGGTTACCCCGGTTCCCGACTTGGCGACCGACACCGGCAAAGCGTCCAACAAGGGTAAGACCTGGAAGTTCACGCTGAAGGATGGCGTGAAGTGGGAAGACGGCAAGCCGGTCACCTGTGAAGACGTGAAGTACGGCATTTCGCGTACCTTCGACCTCCAGACCGGCGGCAGCGGCGCGCTGACTGGTGGCCCCAACTACATCCTGGGCTACATCGACGCTCCTGACTTCAAGGGCCCCTACAAGGCCGACGCTAAGGGTCAGGCTCAGTTCGACAAGGCCGTCGTCTGCGATGGCGCCACCATCACCTTCAACTTCAAGAAGGGCTGGAACGACCTGCCACTGGCGATTGCATCGCTGCGCTCCTTTGACCCTTACCGCAAGGACAAGGACCAAGGCGACAAGTCGAACTACCAGATCTTCTCCAACGGCCCCTACAAGCTCGATGGAGCATGGGTCAAGGAAAAGGGCGGCACCTTCGTCAAGAACACTGAGTGGGATGCATCCACCGACACGGTGCGCAAGCAGCTCGTCGACAAGATCGTCTTCACCGAAGGCATCACCAACGAGCTTGTTGCTCAGCGTCTGATCGCATCCAACGGCGACGACGCCTACGCAGTGACCGACCGGTCTATCCCGCCGTCGATCTATGCTCAGGTCACTGGTGACGCTGCCAAGCGCGCGACGCTGGTTGACTCGCCGTTCACCGGCTACTTGTTGCCGAACTTCAAGCGGATGACCAACCCGCAGGTCCGCAAGGCCCTGATGTTGTCGACCGACCGCGACGGTTGGGCAGCTGCTCTTGGTGGCGAGAAGTCCGCCAAGCCTTCTTCGTCGATCGTGAACCCAGCTGTTGCTGGTTACGCCCCCAACCCGGCCTTCGCCGACATGGGCAACTACGACATGGCTAAGAAGACCCTCAAGGCAGCCGGCAAGATGGGCTACCCGATCATCTTCACCTTCTCCGGTGGATCCCCGACCTCGCAGAAGGCAGCCGCTGCCTTGAAGCAGGGCTGGGAAAAGGGTGGGTTCAAGGTTTCGCTCAACGAGTTGACCGACACCTACTACACCGAGGTGCAGAAGCCGAACCTGAAGACCGACGTGGTCTGGGGCGGCTGGGGTGCTGACTGGCCCTCGATCAGCACGGTTATCCCGCCGCTGTTCGACTCGCGCCTGAACATCTCCAAGACCTCCAACGGTCAGGACTACGGCAACTTCGTTGACCCCAAGGCCAACAAGATGTTCGACGCAGCCAACGCAGCGCCTCTTGAGGAGCAGCCGGCAATGTGGGCAGCCGTGGACAAGTACCTCGGTGAGCAGACCGCTTACATCCCGCTGGATGTCACGCAGTTCTACATGATGCACGGGTCCAAGGTGACCAACTACATGCAGACTGCTGCTAGCAACATGTACCCCGACCTGGGCGCCATCGGCGTCGAGTGATCGAGGTTTAGCTCCACCAAAGGTGGGGTGGGTGACCGCAGGGTCACCCACCCCACTGCTACAAAACTCTTCGCCCCCGCCCGCCCGCCTAAGGAGTGGCCTTGTTTGCCTACGCCGTACGCCGGATCTTGATCGGCCTCGCCATGCTGGTCGTGATGACGCTGATCACCTTCTTGCTGTTCATGAACAACACGACCGCCTCCGTGCTAGCTAGCTGTGGCAAGAACTGTCAGCCTGAGCAGAAGGCGATCATCGCCAAGACGTTGGGCTACGACGACCCGGTCTATGTCCAATGGGGCAAGTTCCTCAAGGGCGTTGTGGCGGGCCGCAACTTCCCCGATGACCCGGCGCTGGTGGCTGACCACCCCGAGCTGGTGGCACATTGCCCCGCTCCGTGCCTGGGCTACAGCTTCAAGAACTCAAACTTCGTGTGGGACGTCATGAAAGACGCCATGTGGGTGTCGATCAGCATCGCGGTTGTGGCTTTTGCGATCTGGATCATCATCGGCGTGCTATTGGGCATCATCGCCGCCTTGAAACGCGGCACCTGGATCGACAAAGTGATTGTGGGCGTCACTTTGGTGATCTTCGCGTTCCCAACGTTCTTCATTGGCCAATTGCTCTACGTGTTCTTGGCGATCAAGACTGGCTGGTTTGCGATACCCAGTTACACACCAATAGCCGATGGTGGCGTCTTCACCTGGCTTGGCGGTGTGATCTTGCCGGCGATCACGCTCGCGGTCTTCTATATGGCTGGCTACGTCCGAATGACTCGTGCCTTCGTGCTGGAGACCTCGACTGAGGACTACATCCGCACAGCCCAAGCCAAGGGACTTTCGGCTCGCGCGGTCATCGGCAAGCACACCTTCCGGGCTGCTTTGACCCCGATCGTGACGATGGCAGGCATGGACCTGGCGCTCGTGCTCGGTGGCGCACCGATCACGGAGTCGGTCTTCAACTTCAACGGTCTTGGCAAATTGGCCGTGACCGCCACCCGCGAGTTTGATTTGCCGATCAACATCGGCATCGTGGTTTTCTTGAGCGCATTCGTGATCTTGGCGAACGTCGTCGTCGACATCGCGTACGCGTTCATTGACCCCCGAGTTTCGGTGAAGTGAGGCGTGAGCGTGACTAACTCAGATAGCCGTGTCGTCGGCGAACAACTCCTGCACGTCAACGACTTGGTCGTGCACTTCACCACCCACGACGGCATCGTCAAGGCTGTTGACGGACTGACCTACAACGTTGCCCGGGGACAAACCCTGGGAATCGTGGGCGAGTCTGGATCGGGTAAGTCGGTCTCGAGCCTGGCGATCTTGGGGTTGCACCGCAACACCAACGCCATGGTGTCGGGTTCGATCAACCTCGGCGGTGTCGAACTGCTGAGCCTCTCTGATGAAGATATGCGTCGCAAGCGTGGCAAAGACGTGGCGATGATCTTCCAAGATCCGCTCAGTTCCTTGCACCCCTACTACAGCGTGGGCGCGCAGATCGGTGAGGCCTTTCGCGTTCACAACGACGTGTCGAAGTCGGAGGCGCGCAAGCGAGCCATCGACATGCTCGGCCTCGTCGGCATTCCCCAACCAGACCGCCGGGTGGATGACTATCCTCACCAGTTCTCAGGTGGCATGCGTCAGCGCGCAATGATCGCGATGGCACTGGTCAATGACCCCGGTCTGGTGATCGCGGATGAGCCGACCACAGCTCTGGACGTGACCGTGCAGGCACAGATTCTGGACCTGCTGCAGAAACTTCAGCGCGAGTTCAACTCCGCGATCATCATCATCACTCACGACCTCGGTGTCGTTGCCGAGATGGCTGATGAAGTGCTGGTGATGTACGGCGGCAAGGCAGTTGAGAATGGTCCTACCAAGGAACTCTTGGTGCACCCTCAAATGCCTTACACCTGGGGTTTGCTCTCCAGCGTTCCTGATGTGACCGCTGATGTGAACAACAAACTCAAGCCGATTCCTGGCAACCCGCCTTCGCTGCTCAACCCGCCAGGTGGATGTTCGTTCCACCCTCGGTGCGAATTCCGCGATCGGGTGGGCGGCAACACTTGCGCCACGGTTATCCCGGTCTTGGAAAGCAAGACCGGCGACCCCAACCACACCTCGCGTTGTCACCTCAAGGGGCCTGAAGACATCTACCAGGCTGAGGTGCTCGCCGACGTTGCGCCCGCTACTGCGGGAGAGGAGCACTGATGTCAGAGCAGGTCCAGCCCAAGGTGCTCGAGGTTGAACACCTCACCATGCACTTCCCGGTCAAGTCGACCGGTTTGCTGCGTCGGGTCATTGGTCACGTGCAAGCAGTTGACGACGTGTCGTTCTCGGTCAAGCGTGGCGACGCGCTAGGTCTGGTCGGTGAGAGTGGTTGCGGCAAGTCGACCACTGGTCGCATGGTCTCGCGGTTGCTCAAGCCCACGTCGGGCGAAATCCGCTTTGAGGGCACCGATATCGCCAACTTTGGCCACAAGCAGTTGCAGCCCTTGCGTCGCGACATCCAGATGATCTTCCAGGACCCCTACGGCTCGCTGAACCCCCGCCAAACCGTGGGTGCGATCGTGGCGACCCCGATGGAAATCCACAAGACGATTCCCGAGAAGCAGATCAAGGCGCGGGTTCAAGAACTGTTGGAGTTTGTGGGTCTCAACCCCGAGCACTACAACCGTTACCCCCATGAGTTTTCCGGTGGTCAACGTCAGCGCATCGGCATCGCTCGCTCGTTGGCCCTGCAGCCCAAAGTGCTCGTTGCTGATGAGCCAGTCTCGGCACTGGATGTGTCGATCCAGGCTCAGGTCATCAACTTGCTTCAAGACGTGCAAAAGGAATTCGACATCGCGTTCCTCTTCATCGCTCACGACTTGGCCGTCGTACGCCACTTCTGCCCCGAAGTTGCCGTGATGTACCTAGGCAAGATCGTGGAGATGGGTGATCGCGATTCGCTGTACGGCGCGCCGCTGCACCCCTACACCCAGGCCTTGATCTCGGCGGCACCCGATGTGCGCCAGGCTGCAGTCGGTGGGCGTCGGGAGCGCATTCGCCTCGAAGGTGATGTGCCTAGCCCGATCAACCCGCCTAGTGGTTGCCGGTTCCGCACGCGTTGCTCGTTGGCCAAGGACATCTGCGCCAAGGTCGAGCCCCCGTTGTTGCAGGTGGGTCCCAAACACAAAGTGGCGTGCCACTTTGCTGGCGAACTCGGTAATGCACCGAGCAAGCCGATTACGACCGGACTGCTTGGTGTGGATGACTCGGGCAACGCTGTGGCCGGGGCCACGGCAACCCGCGACCTGGTGACTCCTGACTACAAGGACACCTGGGTCGACTTGAAGTCCATGCGGTGATGAGGGACCAACTACTCACGTTGAAAGACGGTCGCCAGTTGGCGATCACGGTGTCAGGCCCTGAATCTGGCGTGCCATTGATTTATCACCATGGCACGCCAGGATGTCGCTTGCAGTCGAGGGCGTTGCAGGCCATGACTGCCCAACACGGGCTGCGCTTGGTCACCTACGACCGCGCCGGTGCGGGCCAGTCCTCGCGCAACCCTGGCCGCACCGTTGCCGACGTTGCCAGCGATATGGCTGGCGTGCTGGACGCTCTCGATGCACCGCGATGTGTGGTGGCTGGCAAGTCGGGTGGTGGGCCACACGCGTTGGCGACCGCCGCTGGTTTGCCAGATCGTGTCGCCGCGGTGGCCTCGCTCGCAGGCGTTGCACCTTATGGCGAGGGATTCCTCGACGGCATGGGCCAAGACAACCACGACGAGTTCGGGCTAGCCCTTGAGGGCGAGGCTGCGCTGCGCCCCTACCTGGAGCACCACCGCGAGGTGCTCCTCACCGCTGATGCGGCCGGCATGGTCGAGCAATTGGCCAGTTTGCTTCCTGACGTTGACCGCCAACTGCTTACCGACGAGGCCGGCGCTGACCTGGTCAATAACATGCGTGGAGGAGTGCAGTCGGTTGACGGCTGGCTCGATGACGACTTGGCGTTCACCCGTGACTGGGGTTTCGACCTTGGGTCAATCACGGTGCCGACGTACGTCTGGCAAGGCAGTGCCGACTTGATGGTGCCTTTCCACCATGGCGAACTACTTGCCGCTTCGATCCCTGGGGCCACAGCACACCTCGTTGATGGCGAAGGCCACTTCTCGGTTGTCTTGGGTCGCCTGGACCAGATCGTGGGAGAACTCGCCGCACACTTGTAGGGTTTCGCCCGTGGACAGCCTCTTTGAGGTCGCGCAGGGCGGCACCGGCAGCCTGGCCGGCAACGCGCACAAGAGCGCACCGTTGGCGGTGCGAATGCGTCCGCAAACCCTTGATGATCTCGCCGGCCAGAAACATTTGCTTGCTCAAGGCTCACCGCTGCGGCGTCTTGTCGAGGGTGATCAGCCCATGTCGTTGCTGCTGTGGGGGCCACCTGGCACTGGCAAGACCACGATCGCCAGCATCGTCAGCGCTCAGACCGATCGGGTGTTCGTGGAAGTCTCGGCTGTTTCAGCCGGAGTCAAAGAGGTGCGCGAGGCGATTGATGCCGCCCGGCGCCGGCTGGCCAACTCAGGGCAAGAAACCGTGCTATTCGTCGATGAAGTGCACCGGTTCACCAAGGCTCAGCAAGACGCACTGTTGCCGGGCGTCGAAAACCGTTGGGTGACGTTGATTGCCGCAACCACGGAAAACCCGTTCTTTTCGGTGATCTCACCACTGCTGAGTCGTTCACTGTTGTTGACGTTGGAGTCACTGACGCATCAAGACGTCGCCGAGGTCATCGAGCGAGCCTTGGGCGCTCAGAGTGGGCTGGCCGGCAAGTTCGTGCTCGCCGAGGACACGTTGGAGCAACTGCTCCAGATGGCTGGTGGCGACGCACGCAGGGCCCTGACCTACCTCGAAGCAGCAGCAGGGGCCGTGGCATCAACCACATCCACGACGTCTGGGCCGATCACAATCGATCTGGAGAGTCTTGAACGTGCCGTGGATCGCGCTGCGGTTCGCTACGACCGTGACGGCGATCAGCACTATGACGTGGTGTCAGCCTTCATCAAGTCGATCCGTGGCTCCGATGCCGATGCCGCGCTTCACTATCTGGCTCGGATGATCGAAGCGGGCGAGGACCCACGATTCATCGCTCGTCGTCTGATGATTTTGGCCAGCGAAGACATTGGCCTGGCTGATCCAGGCGCATTGCAGACTGCCGTGGCAGCTGCGCAGGCGGTCGCCATGATCGGCATGCCAGAAGGTCGGCTCAACTTGGCTCAGGCCACCATTGCCCTGGCAGTGGCACCCAAGAGCAACGCAGTGATCAAGGCGATTGAAGCCGCGAGCGCCGACGTACGCCGAGGCAAGATCGGCTCGGTGCCACCTCACCTACGCGATGCGCACTATGCCGGCGCGAAGAAGGTCGGGCATGGCGCGAGTTACAAGTACTCCCACGACGAACCCTTTGGCATCGCCGAACAGCAGTATCTGCCTGATGAGCTGCTAGACGTTACCTACTACGAGCCCACTGCGTACGGCGAAGAAGCAAGCGTGAGCCAACGCTGGGAGCGGATTCGGCGACTACTCAGAGGCAGGTAGGGTCAGCCCTCATGGACGCGGTCACAAGTTTGGTGGTGTTGGCGCTCGCTCTTGCGGTCGTCGCACTGCTCTTGGGCGTCTTGATGGTGCTAGACCGTCGGGCCTTTGCCCGCGAGCGGCAGGCGCATCGGCGCGAATTGGCCGCCCAACACGAACGCGAAGTTGCCTTGGTGGCCCAACACCATGGCGAACAACTACGCCTTCAAGCAGAGTTGTCGCAGTTGGAGCAGAAACTTCAGGAGAGCGAGGCTGCTGAGCGAGTGATCCCGGCAGTGATCACCGCCATCGGCACTGAGGTTGAGGCTCCAGCCCCCGTGAGCGTCTCGAATCAGGTGGTCTTGTCGGCTGCCGTGGGTGAACCCATCGTGAAGTCGCTGGCCTTGGTGCACGGCGTGCGGCGCGCGTTGAGCCCCCAGGTTCGCAGCCGCATCGCCTTCGAGATCAAGCAGGGCACCAAGCAGGCGCGCAAAGATCGCCGTCGCGACATGCGTGCTGCCTGGCGAGCGATGCGACGAGAGCGACAATCCTCATGAAGATCTGGTGGTTTCTCACTGGTGCGGGCGCAGGCATCTACGCGGCGGTGAAGGCGCGTCGAGCCGCTGAGGTCTTCACCCCCGAGGGCATGCATGACCGAATGGCGGGTTTGCAACGCGGCTGGTCCGTATTCACTGATGAGGTGCGCACCGGGATGGGCGAAAAAGAAGATGAATTACGCCACCGGATGTTGTTGAGTTTGGATAGTCCCAAAGCGCTCCCTGCCGGGAGCGAGAACGAAAGGTTGGAGCACCACTGATGGACACCGCGGAGATCCGGCGCCGATTCTTAGCTCACTTTGAGCGCAACGGGCACACGGTGGTTGATTCAGCATCGTTGTTGCTCGATGACCCCAACTTGTTGTTCGTCAACGCTGGCATGGTGCCATTCAAACCCTTCTTCTTGGGGCAAGAGACACCGCCGTACGACCGCGCAACCAGCGTGCAAAAGTGCATCCGCACTCCCGACATCGAAGACGTTGGCAAGACATCGCGTCACGGCACGTTCTTTGAGATGTGCGGCAACTTCTCCTTTGGTGACTATTTCAAAGAAGGCGCCATCGAGCTTGCCTGGGATTTGGTGACCAAGCCTGTCTCAGATGGCGGCTGGGGATTCCCTGAAGACAAGCTTTACCCCTCCATTCTTGATGGCGACGACGAAGCGTTGCGCCTGTGGAAGAAGGTCACCGGGGTCCCCGATGAGCGGATCGCTCGCCTCGGGCCGAAAGAAAACTACTGGTCGATGGGTGTGCCAGGTCCGGGTGGCCCATGTTCAGAACTTCTCATTGACCGCGGACCTGCCTATGGCCCCGACGGCGACTTCTCAGCTGAGGATCGCTACTTGGAGTTTTGGAACCTGGTGTTCATGCAAGACGAACTCTCAGCGGTGCGCTCTAAAGAAGACTTCGACATCTCCGGCTCCTTGCCGAAGAAGAACATCGATACCGGCATGGGCCTGGAGCGAGTTGCTTTCCTGACCCAGGGCGTCGACAACATGTACGAAATCGACGTGATGTTCCCGGTCATCAAGAAGGCCGAAGAACTCACCGGCAAGAGGTACGGCGCCAACCCAGAAGACGACGTGCGCTTCCGTGTGGTGGCCGATCACGTGCGCTCCTCGATGATGCTGATCGGCGACGGGGTGACACCCGGCAACGAGGGTCGCGGTTACGTGCTGCGCCGCCTCCTGCGCCGCGCGGTGCGCTCGATGCGACTCTTGGGCACCGAAGATCGAGTGCTGCCGGAGTTGATGCCGGTCAGCCGCGACAAGATGGGTGAGACCTACACCGACCTGATCCGCGAGTGGTCGCGGATCGCGCAGGTGGCGTTCGCCGAAGAAGACGCGTTCCGGCAAACCTTGAAGACTGGCACGGCGATCTTTGAGTCCGCCGCGATTGAATCGAAGGCGGCTGGGCAACTCAGCGGCGACAAGGCGTTCGCGCTGCACGACACCTACGGGTTCCCGATCGACTTGACCCTCGAAATGGCTTCCGAGCACGGACTGAGCGTCGATGAGGCTGGGTTTAGGCGCCTGATGGATGAGCAGCGCCAGCGTGCTAAGGCCGATGCGAAGGCCAAGAAGGGCCAGCACGCAACAGGTGGCGCTTATCGAGCGATCGCCGACACGATGGGCACCGCCGTGCAGTTCACCGGCTACGACGACGTCATCTCCGAAAGCCTCGTGCGCGGTCTGGTCAACGCCAAGGGCGAATCGGTGCAAGCCGCGTCTGCTGGTGAGAGCGTGGAGTTGGTCTTTGATCGCACCCCGTTCTATGCCGAAGGCGGTGGCCAACTGGCCGACCAAGGCCGCATCGAACTCGCCAATGGCGCGGTCGTCGTTGTCGATGACGTGCAATCGCCGATCACCGGGCTCGTCGTACACAAAGCTCGCGTTGTTGAGGGCGAAGTCACGGTCGGTGCTGCGGCCCAGTTGCTCGTCGACGTGGAACGTCGACGCTCGATCAGCCGCTCACACACCGCCACGCACATGGTGCACAAAGCGTTCCGTGAAGCCTTGGGGGAGACCGCCACACAGGCTGGTTCGGAAAACAGCCCCGGGCGATTCCGGTTCGACTTCTCCGCCACTGGAGCAGTGCCCGCCTCGGCGATGGCCGATGTTGAGGCTCGAGTTAACGCCATCGTGCTGGCTGACCTCGCTGTGCATGCCGAAGTGATGAGTCAAAGCGACGCCGTCAAGAGCGGTGCCATGGCGCTGTTCGGTGAGAAGTACGGCGACCAAGTCCGCGTGGTCTCTGTGGGTGATTGGACCCGCGAACTGTGCGGAGGCACTCACGCCGGACGCTCGGGGCAACTCGGTGTGGTGAAACTGCTGGGTGAGTCGTCGATTGGATCTGGTGTGCGCCGGGTTGAGGCGCTCGTGGGCGG
>CALMMO010000302.1 GCA_937868455.1 uncultured Marmoricola sp. | reverse complement strand
CGACCACAAAAGATGGCATGCCGCGCTTGGGGCTGACCTTCCCGGACGGGGTGAGTGGCCCGAATCGTTCGTAGGTGTGGTCGTGTCCACCGAGCACGAGGTCGTTGCCTCCGTCGTACGCCGCCTGCCACAACGGGCGACTCCCTGGAGTGGGTCCGTGCTCACCGGAGGTGAAAAGCGGGTGGTGCACCATGATCGCCGAGCACCCCTGCGGGTGCCGATCGAGTTGGCGGGTCAGCCAGGCGGTCTCTTGGTCACAATCAACCTTGGAACAGTTGCTGTTGAGCGCGTAGATGCGCCACTTCCCGGCCTTGAATGAGTAGTAGCCGGGAGGTCCGGGTTGCTGATCGGCGAAATACCGGTAGTAGCCCGCCGCACCGGAAGTGTTGTATTCGTGATTGCCCGGGATTGGACGCGTGATGGAGCGCAACGAACCCCAACTGCGGTCATAGACCTTCATGAAGTCGGAGTAGGCGCCACTTTCATATTGCTGATCCCCCAAGCTCAACACCATATCGGGCTTGAGTCGCCGGGTTAAAGCGGCTGTCTGGGCGTCGCGGCAGGGCAACTTCTTGAGGTCTTCAGGCCCGCAGGCCACGTCACCGATCGCCACGACTCGCACGGCGTGGTTGCCGCGGTGAGGCGCAGCAGAGGGGGTCGGAGTCGCCGACTCAATCACGCTCGGGCTCACCGATTGACTCGGCTTCGACTCCGGGGCCGGTGAGGCACCACACCCCGTGAGGGCGAGTACGACGGCGCCAGCGACTACTCCTCGGCGCACTTCAACCCGTCTTTAGGCACCTCGCCATCGACGAGATAGGCATTGATTGCGTCATCCACACACGAGTTGTTGGAGTTGTAGCCAGTGTGGCCATCACCATCGCGAGAGATAAGCACCCCCGAATCCAACTCATCAGCCAAGTTCACCGCCCACTGGTAAGGGGTGGCGGGGTCGCGTGTCGTGCCGACGACCACGATCGGCGGAGCGTCCGCAGCGGCCATCGCCTTAGTAACCTGGCCCGACTTCACGGGCCACTCCGCACACGTTGAGAGCGAGAAGGCGAAGGCTTTGCCGAAGGTCGGTGAGACTTTCTCGAACTCCGCAAAGTGCTTGGGCACCTGCTTGGTCGGGATCGAGTCGGAGTGGTCGAGGCAGTTGACCGCGTAGAGCGCCTCCATGGAGTTGTCGTTGTAGGAGGAGGGGCCGCGTCCGACGTACTGATCGGCCAGTTCCAGCAATTGGGTGCCCCTGCCCTTGGTGATCGCCTCGTCGAGCGCGCGGGTCAGCGATGGCCAGTAATCCTTGACGTAAAGCGGCAGCCAGATGCCGAGATAGGCGTTGCCGATCTCAAGGTCGCGCGAGGAGTCTGTGGGCAACGGGCGCTGCTCGATCTGGGCCAAGAGACCCCGGATGCGCGCCAGTCCGGTCGGCACATCGTTGCCGAGCACGCACTTGGAATGCTTGGTGCAGTCGGCGACATAGGCCCTCAAAGCAGTCTCGAATCCGCCAGCTTGCTGCATCGCCAAGTCAGCATTGGACAGTGCCGGGTCGACAGCGCCATCAAGCACCATTCGGCCTACGTGCGTGGGGAACATGTTGGCGTAGGTCGCACCGATCAAAGTGCCGTACGACGCACCGAAGTAGTCCAACTTGCCCTCACCTAGTGCCTGGCGCAGCACATCGAGGTCCTTAGCAACTTCAACCGTCGACATGTGCCGAGGCAACTCGCCTGACTCCTTCAGGCAGCCCTCCCCGAAGACCCGAACGAGACGGTCGAGGTTGTCGCGCTCGGCGCGCGTGTCTGGGTCGGGGTCGGCAGCAACGAGTTCGTCCATCTGCTTGGTCGACAAGCACTTGAGCGGCGCACTCTTGCCCACGCCCCGTGGGTCGAATCCCACGATGTCGTAGTTGTCGGTCAAGTCACGGGGCCAACTGGTGCCAACGTAAGAGGCATAACCAACACCCGAACCACCTGGACCGCCGGGGTTGATGACCAGCGAACCGATGGCCTCGTCTCCGGCCGGCACCTTAAGCAAAGCAAGTTTGATGGTGCGCCCATCAGGGGAGTCATAGTCGAGGGGCACCGTGAGTTTGGCGCATTCGTTGCCCGAGCCACACGGGCTCCACGACAGCTTTTGGTCGTAGTACGTCGCCAACGCCGCGTCGGTCTGTGGCATCGCCTCAGGTGATCGACTCGGCCTGGAGTCGGGCCACTTGGGACCACCCTTGAAGGCGATCATGGCGGACCCGATCGTGGCCAAGATCAATGAACCAATGACGAGCGCGAGCACGAGGCCCAAGCGTGACTTTTTCGCGGGCGGAGGCATGTACGGCGCAGTCATGGCGACAACTCTAGGCGGCGACTGGCTAAGCCACGTCGTGAAGGTGCAACGAGACCATCATCGACTCACACGCCAGCAACGCTGGCACATTGAACTCCAACATTTGCTCACGCGCCTTAAAGATCGCCTCGATGCGGCGCAGGTTGCTCTCGCTCGTGGTACGACGCGCCAGCATCTCGACCTCGGTGCGGATCTCGTCGTTAACCAGAGCCGAACCACTGCCAAGTTGGAGGGTCAAGGCGTCTCGGTAGACCGAGACCAGGTCCATCAACCCGCGATCAACAACGTCGAGAATGCGACGTTTGGCGCGGGTCTTTTGAGCATCGGTGAGTTCTCTGAGTGCGGGACTGTATTCGCGAGGACGACGACCGCGCTCGACCACGCCGTACATCTTGTCGAGTGAGTCTTTCTCGCGTGCGTCAGCAACCTCGGTGAGCGCCTTGGCCTCCTCGGTGGCTGCATTAACCACGTTGGCGGCCGCATCCAAACAAGCATTGGGCGTGGTCAGCAAGAGCGGCAACTTGATCACCATGTTGCGTCGCGAGCGGGTTGCTTCATCGGTGGCTAAAGCCTTCGCACGCCCGATATGGCCCTGGCTGGCCTTGGCGGCGTAAGCCGCGCGCTCGCGAGGCACGTTGTGCGCCCTCACCAGGAACTCAGTGACGTCGTGCGTGCTTGGCGTCGAAAGCACGACGTGCCGGGTGCGACTGCGGATGGTGGGCAGCACGTCCTCAACGCTCGGGGCACACAAGATCCACATCGTGCTCGGCGGAGGCTCTTCCAGCGCCTTGAGCAACGCATCGCCCGCGTGCTCGGTCAGCCTGTCGGCGTCTTCGACGATCATGATCTGCCAGCGGCTCCCGCTGGGTCGAAGCGCGGCACGCAACACCAACTCGCGCATGCCCTTGACGCCAATGGAGAGCAGTTCGGTGCGCGTGATCGAGATGTCTTGGTGTGAGCCCACCTTCGCGGTGTGGCAGTCATGACAGGTGCCGCAGCCACCCTCCGCGCATTGCAGGGCAGCCGCGAACGCAATGGCTGCGTTGGAGCGCCCCGAACCAGGGGGTCCGGTGAGCAACCACGCGTGCGTGAGGTCACCAGCCACTGCCCTTTGCAAGGTCTCGACTGCCCGCTCCTGACCGACCAGGTCATCCCACACGGTCATAACAGCGGCTCTATCCGGGCCCGGATTTGGGCCGCGATCTCTTCGCGGGGGAGTCGCGCATCGAGGACCAGGTAGCGATCTGGGGTTGCGCTCGCCATACGCAAAAATGCGTCTCGAACCCGCGTGTGGAACTCCTCCCCCTCAGCCTCGATGCGATCGCGTTCTTCGAAGCGACCCAGCCCATGCTCAGGCTCCAGGTCAAGGATCACGGTGAGGTGTGGGCGCAGATCGTGAGTGGCCCAGCGAGCAACCTGCTCCAACTCGGCAGGGTCAAGGGTGCGGCCCGCGCCTTGGTAAGCCAACGTCGAATCGACGTATCGATCAGTGATGACCACCTCGTTGCGCTCCAACGCCGGCAGCACCAACTTCTCCACATGCTCGGACTTGTCGGCGGCGTAAATCAACGCCTCAGTGCGATCAGCCAGATGCCCCGTCTCCGGGCTCAGCACGATCTCGCGCAACTTCGCGCCCACCCCGGTGCCACCAGGTTGGCGAGTCAAAACCACCCTGCGGCCCTGGGCCTCCAACCACTGCTTCAGCAAAGCCGACTGAGTCGACTTGCCAGCCCCCTCACCGCCCTCGAAGGCGATGAACAGGCCGGTGGCGGTGTAGGTGCCGAGGTATTGCAAGGGGTGGTCCTTTCGTCAGCTATCTGAGCCTAGGAGAAGGCACCGACCAGAGCGGATTTCGGGGGGTGTGAAAGTCACAAGTAAACCTGTGACTTGGGCGCTTGACCCGGATGATCTCCCCCGCAAAGCGTCAAAGTCACAAGTTAACCTGTGACTTTTCCCCCAGGATCGGGGGTCAGCCAAAACAGCGACCCCCGGGGATCCCGAAGTACACCAACCCAGGGTTGGGGCCTTCTTCGCGGTAGTCAACACCGAGCCCATCAAGGGCTGCCTGCCACGACCCGGTGACCGTGGGGTCGGAGATCTCAAACCCATGGTCGGCGGTCAACAAGATGGTGACCTCGTCGATCACACCCAAGGATTCAAGGCGATCAAGGAAGACCCCAAGCCGCCGATCTGACTGGATCAGCCCTTCACGTCCTTGGGCAGAGCGGGGTCCGCCTTCGTGGTGGCCAGCGTCGCTGACGATGTTGCTCCACCACGTCAGCCGAGGCGCGGTGTCCACCGATGCCCACAAGTCGAGCACCTGCTGCAACCCGAGGTCATCGACGCGCTGACTCCAGGTGAACCAGCCGTCGGATTCGAACTCATCTGAGGTTCGGTACGGCGAATCAACCGGCGGCAAGAAGTCATCGAGCGCATCGGTGGTGGATTCTCCGGTCTCGCGCATCAAGCCCATCGTCGAGTAGTCAGCTCCACGGTCGATGGCCTCATCGATCGATGCGGTGCGTACAGGTCCGGGTGCATCCGCATGGTCGTTGACCATCTCGAAGATGGTTTTCACCGAATCATGCAGCCACTCCGCCGATCGGTGCCAGGTGCTCTGGTCGTTGGGCACGACCTGGGATTGCTTGACGCGGTCGTAGTAGACGTTGCCCATCACGCCGTGCCGGCCCGGGCCGACGCCGGTCAAAATCGCGGTGTGGTTGGTCAAAGTGATCGAGGGAAACTCGGCCACGGCCCCGCCTCGAAACGCGAGCCCGCGCTCGATGAGCCGGGCGACGTTGGGCAGCCAGCCTTCTTCGGCACCTGCAAGCACCTCGCCGCTGTGCCCGCCGTCCCACAAGATCCCGATCACTCGTCGAGGCGAGATGTCCTCCAGGTGCTCGGTGCGCACCACCCCGTCGAGCGGGTTGCCCTCACGATCAACCAGGTGCTCCACCGGCACGCCTGCGAGATGAGCCAGGGTCGGTCCCACGTCAACGAGTCGGGCGTGGTCGGCGACGAAGCCTTCGCGCCGTACTCCACATCCACTCATCACCCACGGCGCGCGCGACTGAATCACATCGAGTGAACCGTGCTCACCGGTGTGTCCGGTCTGATCAATGAAGTCGTGCTTGGGGGTGTGCACGATGGCAAGGTCGGGTGAGCGTTCGGGGTCAGAAAAGAAGCTCAGCAGCCGCTGCCTGGGGTAGGGATAGGCGTTCTGAGTCGATCGCGCTGGGCTGGGGTTGGCCAGTTCTTCTGAGTACGGCAAGAAGGCCATCGGGTCTTCGCTGCCAATTGGGTCGACGCCGCTGAGCAGTTCGCGTCCGTGCTCGGTCCACCTGACGCGACCTAAATGGTTGGCTGCGTAGGCGTCGCCGTCTTCGACCCAGACCACGAGGTCCAAGATGTCGGCGTAGGCGGGGTCGCATAGTGCTTGTACGGCGCGCTCGCGGATCTGCATGGCCGACAATCTAACTGCTCATTCGCCGCTGTGCCGTTGTTGTTGGCCCGAAACCCGCGGTGCCATCGACGATGAATCCACTCGACTCCACACCCACTGCTGCACCAGCAAGGTGACCCAACCAGCCAATCCCATGCAACCGATGTTGATGACCAGTTGCAGGGCCGACCCGGCCATCTCGTGCCAGTTCCCAAATGCTGCCGCCAAGGCCAAGTTGCCCGCCGCAGGAATGGTGGTCACCGAGATGAAGACACCCGACAAGCCGCCCGACTTGGCCGAGGTGATTGACAAGACGCCAGCGGCCGCCGCGATCAGGGCCACCACAACCGACCAGCGATCGGGTGAGTAGATAAACGCAGTGGCGGGGCGTACGACGATGTCGCGCTCGTGCACCCACCCCAATCCGCGGCCCATCAAAGAGACCACCAAGGTCACCGCGATGGCGATAGCAAAGCCGATCGCCAAGCTGCGCAAGGCGTGGCGCAGCAGGCCGAAGCGTCGTCGTACTAACGCCACTCCCAGAGCTGCGATCGGACCGAACTCTGGGCCCAACACCATCGCGCCCACCGTCAGCACCTGGGAGTCCAAGATGATCGCGATGCCAGCCAGCAAGGTGGCCATGGTCATGAAGCTTAAGAAGGTGAAATTGAGTTCGGAGTCGTCGTAAGCCCGCGAGACGACCTCGAGCCACACCACCGCGTCGGCTCCGGCCCCGGGCGCTTCCTGCTCGGCGCGCAAACCAGCTTTCGAAATCCAGGCAGGCACTTGACGCAGTTGCAACGTGCCCTCGTGGTCGACATCGAGAGCCTCGAGATGGCTGATGATGTCGTTAACCGCTTCGCGTGCGACATCAACGATGATCAGATCGCCCTCAGGACGCACTGCGGCGCCACGCAACCGGCTCAGGTGACTGATGGCGTAAGAGTATTTGAGCGAGTCAACCACCGCATCGGCAAGATGGGCCGGCACGGCCACTTCGAGTCGCAGCATGATCGTGGCCTATCCGGGTTGAGGAGCCTGTTGGCGATGGCCTGACCCTAACGCCTCTGCCATGCTCTGATCTATGCGCGCACTGGTGAAGACCAAGCCCGGCCCCGGGCTGGAAATGATTGATGTTCCCGTCCCCGTTCCTGGCCCCGATGATGTGCGCATCCGGGTGCTTCGAGCCGGGCTGTGCGGCACTGACATCCACATTTACGACTGGGATCCATGGGCGGCAGCCACCCTCAAACCACCGCTGGTGACTGGGCATGAGTTCTGTGGTCGCATCGATGCAGTGGGCGCCGACGTACACGGCCTCGCCGAAGGCGACTTGGTCTCCGGCGAGGGGCACATCGTGTGTGGTCACTGCCGCAACTGTCGGGCCGGCCGTCGCCACTTGTGCATCAACACCGTCGGCATCGGAGTCAACCGAGACGGTGCGTTTGCTGAGTACGTCGTCTTGCCCGCCACCAACGTATGGAAGCAACCCGATGACCTCGACCCCGCCATCGGAGCCCTGTTCGACCCCTTTGGCAACGCCACCCACACCGCGTTGTCGTTCCCCATGGCTGGCGAGGACGTACTCATCACCGGCGCCGGGCCAATCGGGGTAATGGCAACGGCAATCGCCCGGCATGTGGGGGCCCGTTTCGTGGTGGTCACCGACCTCAACCCAGTCAGGCTGGAGCTCGCCCGCAACGCCGGAGCAAGTTTGGCGATTCACCCCTCCGAATTGCGCGATGCCATGACGACCTTGGGGATGCGCGAGGGCTTCGACGTGGGGCTGGAAATGTCGGGTGCTCCTCCAGCAGTGGAGGGCATGCTCGACACGATGAACCATGGCGGGCGGGTGGCGATGTTGGGGTTGCCTTCTGCGTCGTACGCCATCGACTGGGGGCGCGTGATCACCCACATGATCACGATCAAGGGCATCTACGGCCGCGAGATGTATGACACCTGGTACGCCATGAGTTCGATGCTGCAAACCTCAGCGCCGCTGCGCGAGGCTTTGGCATCGGTGATCACTCACCGACTGCCAGCCAGTGAGTTCGAGCAGGCCTTTGAGGCCATCCGTGGCGGCGACTGCGGCAAGGTGATTTTGGATTGGGAGGAGATGTAGATGTTCCACTTCCGTGAGACGTTGCAGGCTGAACTTGGCGAGATCAAGAACGCCGGGCTCTACAAGGACGAGCGCGCACTAACCACCCCTCAGTCGGCGCATGTGTCCACGGCTCGGGGAGAGGCGTTGAACTTCTGCGCCAACAACTACTTGGGCCTGGCCGATGACCCGTCGGTCATCGCTGCGGCAACCAAAGGCCTTGAGGACTGGGGCTTTGGCATGGCATCGGTGCGCTTCATCTGCGGCACTCAAACCATGCATACGAAACTAGAAGCGGCGATCTCAGACTTCGTCGGCAAAGAAGCAACGATCTTGTTCTCCTCCTGCTTCGACGCCAACGGTGGAGTCTTTGAGGTGCTCTTTGGTGAGGGCGACGCGATCATCTCCGATGAGCTCAACCACGCCTCGCTAATCGATGGGATCAGGCTCTCGAAGGCAGCCCGCTACCGCTACCGCAACGCCGACATGGCCGATCTCGAACGTTGCCTCGTGGAGGCTTCCGACGCCCGACGCATCGTGATCGTCACCGATGGGGTCTTTTCTATGGATGGCTATCTCGCGCCGCTGCCGCAGATCTGTGATTTGGCCGAGCAGTACGCCGCCATGGTGCTCGTCGACGACTCCCACGCAGTGGGATTCATGGGACCTGATGGTGCTGGCACGCCCTCACACTTTGGGGTCTCATCACGCGTCGACATCATCACCGGCACCTTGGGCAAGGCCCTGGGCGGCGCCTCTGGTGGGTACGTCAGCGGACCCCGTGAGGTCATCGACCTCCTGCGCCAACGCGCCCGCCCCTACCTGTTCTCAAACGCAGTCGCTCCCTCAGTGGTCGCAGGGTCGCTACGCGCTTTGGAGTTGGCCGCAGGGGCTGCCGATGGCCGCGAGCGACTGTTCGGGAACGCCGCCCTATTTCGGAGTCTGATGACCGAGGCGGGCTTCACACTGCTGCCCGGCGAGCACGCCATCGTGCCCGTGATGTTCGAGGGCGACGACGGCGCCCGCCTAGCAGGAGCGATCGCTGACCGCATGCTCCAACTTGGGGTTTACGTGATCGCGTTCAGCTTCCCCGTCGTACCCCGTGGCAAGGCGCGGATCCGCGTACAACTCTCAGCTGCTCACTCAGAAGCTGACATCCGCACCTGCGTGGGTGCGTTTGTTTCGGCGTACTCCGAACTCGCCTAGCCCTGGCGTCATAGCCCCTGGTGTCGAAATCCCAGGTTAAGTACCCGAGTTGTCACTTCACCCAGGTGCAACCTGGGTGAAGTGACAGATTCCCTACTTAACCTGGGATTCCTGCAGCGGGCTTAGAGCCCGCCGATTCGACTTGCCGGAGCGGTGACACCCGGGTGGGCACCCAAGTAGTCGACCACTGCTGGGATGTCTTCGGGACCACCCTTGAGGTCGGTGCCCAACTTGAAGGCGGTGAACAGGTCGCCGCCTTCTTGCAGGAAGCTCAGCGTGCCGACTCGGTACGTCGCATTCATGTCGATCGGCGTGCCGTTGAGCATCATCGACCCGCCAACCACGCGAGATCCCTGAGGCTGCGAGGCATCCCAGTCGTAGCTGAACCCGTTGGAGACACCCAGCGCCAACATCGGACGCGAGCCACGAGCGGGCACTGGCTGGTACTGCTGCTCCAGGGCCTGCCGGATTTGGTCACCGGTCATCGAGACTGTGACGAGGCGGTTGCCGAATGGCATCACGTCGTACACCTCTTTGTAGGTGATTTCGCCAGACGCTTCGGTGTACTTCGGTGCTAAGCGGAAGCTAGCTCGCACACCACCGACGTTCATGAAGGCGATCTGAGCGCCACCTTGGTCGGCACCGTCCGTGGCGGCCAAGATCGCATCTGCGATCAGGTCGACCATGGGGGTCTCGATGCCACGGTTACCGCTGGAGTCACCCAAGATGTCTTCGGCGTTGGATCCCACGACGCGAGCACCAACCGTGTCGCTCAGGGCCTTCCACTTGGTGATGATGTCGGTCTGACGCGGGTCCTTCTCGATGTCGCGTGCGTTGAGGATGTTCGTGGCGGTGCTGGCCTCACGAACGACGTTGCCGGTGCGCTTGTTGATCACCAACGTGGTCTCGGTGATGGCTTGGCCGTAGTTCGTCGCACTCGTCACCAACCGCGGCTGGCCCTTGGGGTCAGGAATCGAGCAGACATAGCCCATGTGGGTGTGGCCGCTGATGATCTGGTCGACCTTCGGTGAGATCTGGGCAGCCATCTGTGCGATCGGCTCAGAGATGCCGTCGCAGCCTTGGAACGTGCCGGTGACGTAGCCACCTTCGTGGATGAGTACGACGATCGACTTGACGCCCGAGCGCTGCAGGCGACGGGCGTACTTGTTCGCCGTCTTGACCTCATCGAGGAACCGCACCGAACTCACACCTGCCGGGCTCACCAGCGTGGGGGTGGCCTCCAGCGTCATACCAATGAAGCCGATCTTGACTCCACCGACGCGCTTAACCGACACCGCGGGGAGCAGCGGGCGGCCCGTGCTCTTCTTGATGACGTTGGCAGCTAGCCAGTGGAAGTCAGCACCCTTGTAAGGCGCGTCAGGGAAATAGCAGCCGTCCTTGGGGTGGCACCCGCCGCGCTGCATGCGCAGCAGTTCTTTGGTGCCTTCGTCGAACTCGTGGTTGCCCACGGAGCTGACGTCGAGACCAAGCGCGTTGAGCGACTCAACAGAGGGTTCGTCGTGGAACATGCCCGAGAGGAACGGCGAGCCACCGATCAGGTCACCGGCCGCGACGGTAAGCGAGCGTCCGCCGGGAGCGGTGGAGCGCAACATCGCCAGACGGCTGGAGAGGTACTCCACCCCACCGGCGGGGGTCTGCGAGGGGTCTTGGGCACGCGAAAGTGGCGTGTCAGTCGCCTCTAGGTGACCGTGATAGTCGTTGAAGCTGAGCAACTGAACAGAGGTAGTCCTCATGCGCTTTGACGAGTCGCCCTTGGCTGTCGCCGGCGCCATCGCGCCCATGGTCAAAGCCGCGAATAGCGCAGCCACTGTTGTTGCAGTTAATCGTCGGTTTGGTCGCACGTGCGATCTCCTCGGTGCTTAGGTGTACGGCGAAGCCCACACAACCACGTCACCTAGCAAACCGTCGATACCCTAAATCAGGACAATTGATGAATCGTTAGCTACTAGTCGCCGACCTGTCCATCAATGACCTCCCGCGCTTTGCCCGGCAGTTTCACGCTTTGCCCGGGAGATCTCCCCCGCAAGGCGGCAAAGTCACAGGTTTACTTGTGACTTTTACTTCGCTGCGGCCCGCTTCCGAGGCGCCGCCTTTTTGGCCGTGGTCTTCTTTGCAGTTGCCTTCTTGGCGGTCGCCTTCTTGGCAGTACGACGCGCAGGGGCTTTCTTGGCTGGTCCTTTAGCCCGACGCTCAGCCAACAGTTCGGCAGCGCGCTCGAGGGTCAGGGCATCAACGGAGTCGTCTTTGCGCAAGGTGGCGTTGTATTCACCGTCGGTGACGTATTCACCAAAGCGTCCGGCTTTCACCACGATCTGCTTTCCTGAGACGGGGTCATCACCCAATGACTTCAGCGGGGGTGCGGCGGCGGCCCGGCCACGGGTCTTGGGCTGGGCATAGATCGCGATGGCTTCCTCAATGGTGACGCTGAAGATCTGGTCCTCAGTCGCCAGGGATCGCGAGTCGGTGCCCTTCTTCAAATATGGCCCGTAGCGGCCGTTTTGGGCGGTGACTTCTTCACCTTCGATCGAGCCCACCACACGCGGGAGTGAGAGCAACTTGAGCGCCTGCTCCAGCGTCAAGGTGTCTAGCGACATGTCCTTGAACAGGGAACCAGTGCGTGCCTTTGCGGTCTTCGGGGCGTCTTCGGGAAGCACCTCGGTGACATAGGGGCCGTAGCGACCGCTCTTGCCGATCACGGTGAGCCCGGTCTCGGGGGCAACGCCAAGGGTGATCTCTTCGCCTGCCGGGTTGGCCAACAACTCCACGGCCTTCGCCACGGTGAGTTCGTCGGGCGGCAGGTCGTCGGGCACGTTGGCTCGTCGTCCAGCTGGATTGCCCTCATCGTCGGGGCCTTCGACGTAGGGCCCGTAGCGACCCACTCGCAGCGCGATGCCTTCACCGATCGGGAAGGTCGCCATCTCTTTGGCGTCGATGTCACCGAGTTCGTTGACGAGCCGATGCAGCCCGGGGTCGTCGCCGAACCCGAAATAGAACTTGCCGAGTTCGCTGACCCGGTCGGCGCGACCGCCTGCGATCTCGTCGAGCACGGTTTCCATGCCTGCGGTGAACTCATAGGAGATCAAGCGCGAGAAGTGCTCTTCAAGCAGGCGAACCACGCTGAAGGCCAGCCAGGCCGGCACCAGGGCCGTGCCTTTCTTGTAGACGTAGCCGCGGTTGAGAATGGTGCCGATGATGGAGGCGTACGTCGACGGACGACCGATCTCGCGCTCTTCGAGTTCCTTGATCAGCGAGGCTTCGGTGTAGCGAGCCGGGGGCTTGGTTTCGTGGCCCTCAGCGTTGAGCACGGCCGCCGACACTCGATCGCTTTCGACGATGTTGGGCAGCGGGATCTCGGTGTCATCAGTGCGCTTGGAGTCGTCGTCTTTGCTCTCGACGTACGCCTTCAGGAATCCGTGGAAGGTGATCACTCGACCAGACGCGCCAAAGACAACGTCTTCGCCAGTGGCAGCAGTGCCGCCCAGCCTCACCGAGACGCTGCGCCCAACGGCATCCTTCATCTGGGAGGAAATGGTGCGCATCCAGATCAGCTCATAGAGGCGGTATTCCTCGCCCGTGAGACCCGTCTGCGCAGGCGTGCGAAATGAGTCGCCGGCTGGGCGGATCGCCTCGTGAGCCTCCTGCGCGTTCTTCACCTTGGAGGTGTAGGTGCGGGGCGCGTCCGGGAGGTACTCAGCGCCGTACAACTCCTGCACCTGCCTGCGCGCAGCGCTGATCGCCGTGCCCGAGAGCGTGGTGGAGTCGGTGCGCATATAGGTGATGTAGCCGTTTTCGTAGAGTCGCTGAGCGACGCTCATCGTGCGGGCGGCACCAAATCCCATCTTGCGACTGGCTTCTTGCTGCAAGGTCGTCGTGCGAAACGGGGGGTACGGCGAGCGACGGTAGGGCTTAGCCTCCACACTGCGCACCTCGAAGTCGGTGTCGTGCAGTGCCTTGACGAGGCCTTCGGCACCCGTCTGATTGAGGTGAACGACGGACTTGTTCTTGAGCAGTCCGTCAGTGCCGAAGTCTTTGCCGCTGGCCACTCGCACGTCGTTGACCGAGTGCAGTTTGGCCGGGAACATCCGCTGGTCATGACCGGCACCAGCATCGAACGTGCCCTCGATGTCCCAGTAGGAAGCACCCGTGAACGCCATGCGCTCGCGCTCGCGGTCAACGACCAGTCGAGTCGCCACCGACTGCACGCGCCCCGCCGAGAGTCCACTCATCACCTTGCGCCACAGCACCGGGCTAACTTCGTAGCCGTAGAGCCGGTCAAGAATGCGACGAGCTTCTTGGGCTTCGACTAGGTCGTCGTTGATGCTGCGCGGCGCCGCGACGGCTGCCTGAATCGCTTGCTTGGTGATCTCGTGGAACACCATGCGATGAACCGGCATCGACTTGGGCGGCTTGAGTTCGTCTAGAAGGTGCCATGCGATGGCCTCACCTTCGCGGTCCTCATCCGTGGCG
>CALMMO010000301.1 GCA_937868455.1 uncultured Marmoricola sp. | reverse complement strand
TGACTTTGGCGCCTTGCGGGGAGGATCTCCCCCGCAAAGCGCCAAACATCCCGGTAAAGAGCGGGGTGTTTTTCGCACCGTTCATCCGTTGGTCAGCACCTAGACCAGAGTGACCCCACTCCCGCTTAGCTCAGGCGATCACGGTTATCGCGTGACTGCCCTCGCGCTTCCCCACGTTGAGCCACTCCCACGCGTCGACATCATCTCGGGCAGCTTCGGCGCCGGTCATGACGCGGCGGCCTTCGCCATCGGGGAGCAACTGATCGCTCAGTTCGACGTACATCATTGGGACGTTGTCGACCTGATGACTGCCCGCACCGGCCCACTACTGCGAGCTGCCTACCTCAAGCAGGTGCAACTGGTGCCCGACTCCTGGCGCTGGTTGCTAGGTCGACTGGACCGGCCATCGAGACTGCTGCCGAAGCTGTTGGCGAAAGCGACCCCGGGGATCGCTGACATCGTGGCCGCGAAGCCGGCGATGATTATTTCAACCCACCCATTCGCCAGCCAGGCCTTGGGTGAGTTGGGGCTCTCGATCCCCACCGTCACCTATCTCACCGACATGTCCGTGCACCCGCTGTGGGTCCACCAAAACATCGATGTGCACCTCGCCATCCACCAGACCCCTGCCGATCAGGCGCTCGCTCGCGGTGCTCGCAAGGTGCACACGATCGCGCCAGCCGTGGCGAGTCGATTCAGCATCGCGCGCATCAAACAGCGCGACCCGCAGTTGCCTAGCGGGCCGTTGGCCCTAGTGACCGGCGGTTCGCATGGCATCGGGGAGTTGGCAGCTACGGCGTACGACGTCCTCCACACCGGCCTAGCCACGCCAGTGGTGCTGTGCGGTCACAACACTTCGCTGCTGCGCAGTCTGCAGTCACAGGGGATCGCGAGCCTCGGCTGGATTAACGACATGCCCAGACTGCTAGCCAGCGTCGACGTCGTGGTCCAAAACGCAGGCGGTATGACGACACTGGAAACCCGCGCTGCCGGACTGCGCACCCTCACTCACCGCTGCCTGCCAGGCCACGGCGAGACCAACGCGGCAGCACTCGACGCGGCTGGCTTGGCACCCTGGTCGCACTCGGTGGCTGAGTTGGCGGTGAACCTCGAAGCAGCATTGGAGCGCAGTTCGATCCCCAGCCGATCGACCTCGCCGAGCGTGGCCGAAGTCTTGGGCAACTTAAGCGCGCGAGAGCACCTCGAACTCCTCGCGAATTAGGTTCGCCATCCGACCCGGGTCAGGGATCAATGCTGCGTCGGCGGCGATGCCCACAGAGACGTGGCCGGCGTACGAGTAAATGCACAGCGACAGCGGTTGGTCACCTGAAGTGGGCGCCCACCCGAAGACGTTGGTGACCCGGCTGCCAGCGAAATCCATGTGCGTGCGCGGCCCGGGGACGTTGGTGAGCACTCCAACGCCCTTGTTCGCGAACAGGTTGGTGAGACCGACGGCCACTGCCTTGGGAGATTGGGCGATCAGGTTCTGCACGCCAAAGGTGATGACGGGCTCGGCTGAGTTTTTGATCCGACTCATCCGGACTCGGATTGCCTCAAAGAGCTCATCGGGTGACTCAATGCCCAACGGCATTGGCAAGAAGACCAGAGAGAAGTGGTTGCCGAGTTCTTCTGGCAAGTTGAGGTCCTGCGGCACCAAGGAGACCGGCACCAGCCATGAGATCTCATCGACCATCTCGCCGTGCTCCATGAGGTAGCGCGACATCGCACGCGACACCGTCGCCAACATGACGTCGTTAACGGTCGCCTTGTGCCGGCGCCCGATTTCCTTGACCTGGTTCAGCGGCAGTCCCGCGACCCAGTCAACCCGCTTCTCGACATCTGGTGTGCCACTCCACGAGGTCTCCACTGATCGAGGAGCGATCAGCATCCGCGCGCTCTCGGCCAGGGTGTTCACCGTGGCGTTGGCTTCGTTGGCCAACGCGGCCACCGCATCGATCATGTGGGTGGGATGGATCACCAGATCGAGCCCTTGGTAGAACGCCTTGGGGTGAAGCATCGTGACCGGGAGCCTGACCAACCCTGAGGCGACGCCTTTGGCTAGGTCGGCGACGTCGTGCGTCGTACGCCGCAAGGCAGCGCTCAGCGAGCCTGAAGAGTCACGGCGGCCCACCGCCGCAGGAGTCGGGTCGCCCTCGATGTCACACAGGCTCAGCAAGAGTTGCACCGAGCGGATCCCATCAGCCAACGCATGGTGGAACCGCGAAAACATGAACGAGGAGGTTGCGCCTGAGTCCATGGTGACGTTCTCGATCAACTCGAAATCCCACAACGGCACGTCGTGTGTCAGCGGCACCGAGAACCCTCGCGACACGTGCTCGCCCAACTCGGCGATCCCTGAGCCTTCGGGCATCACGACTCGTCGCAGGTGGTTATCCAGAGAAAATGCCGGATCGGGCTCCCATACCCAGCCTGAATCATGCTGGGCGGGTCGACGTGAGAACACCGGGTACTTCTCA
>CALMMO010000300.1 GCA_937868455.1 uncultured Marmoricola sp. | reverse complement strand
AGTGGCCCGCCCCCTTCGTTGAAGGTGTGCATCAACACTCTGGGCGGCTTTCGCAACCAGGTGGAGTTCGTGCTGGTGGGGCTCGACATTGAGGAGAAGGCCAACTGGGTGCGAGCCCAACTTGAGGCTTTGCTTGCGGCCAACCCTCCCGCTGAGGTTGCCTGGTCCATCGGCGGCATGCCGCAACCCGATGCCGACACCGAAGAGGCCGCCTCGACGTTGCTTCGCTGCGTGGTCAAAGACCCCTCCGCTGACGTTGTCGGGCGGGCCTTCTCCGCGGCTGCAGTGGAGCTAGCACTGGCGTCGTACCCCGGCTTCACGATGACCGCCCCGCCAGGTGCGGCCACGCCGTACGGCGTTTATCGGGCCGCTTACGTCGAGCGATCGGTGGTCGAACCTGAGGTGGTGTTCGCATGAGGGCACCCCTGGGGCTGCTCGCCCACGCACGGTCTGGCGACAAGGGCGGCGACGCCAACATTGGACTGTGGATCGGCGCGGAAGCCGATGAGCGCGACGCAAAAGTGGCCTGGTTGATCTCGTTGATCACCCCCTTGCTGCTGCGCGAACTCTTGCCCGAAGCCCGCGACCTCGACATCGAAGTCCACCCCCTGCCCAATCTGGGAGGAGTAAACGTGGTCATCCATGGACTGCTCGGCGACGGGGTCGCGGCCTCGACGCGCTTTGATCCCCAGGCCAAAGGGCTCGCTGAGTTTGTGCGGTCGCGGTTTGTTGAGGTGCCCGACGGGTGGCTCGCCGGGGCGAAGTTTCACCGGGTACCCGGTGAAACTGACGCTTCCCACGTGAAACTTCACATGGGAAGCGTCAGTTTTGCATGGGAAGTGGGCGCTGTTGGTGGAGTACGACGCCCATCGCGGTGTGCTTCGATGAGCAAGTGAGTGCTCTGTCACAACTCGAGGCCCAGTTGCCGCCAAGGGTGTTGATTACCGACCCGGCTCGTACCGAGAAATACCGCTGGGACTGGTCGCGCGACGCGTCAGCGGGGGTGCCGCTCGCCGTCGTCAGGGCACGCACGGCCGAGCACGTCCAAATCGCGGTTCGATGGGCAGCGGCGAACCATGTTCCGATCACGACTCGTGGTGCGGGCACTGGGCTCTCCGGTGGCTCCTCAGCCATCGATGGCGGGCTGGTCGTCTCGCTGGAAGAGATGGTGGGCATCGAGATCGACGCCGCCTCGCAAGTCGCGATCGTCGAACCCGGTGCACTCAACAAGTGCGTCAAAGTGAGCGCAGCCGAGCATGGGCTTTGGTATCCACCAGACCCCTCGTCGTACGAAATCTGCTCGATCGGCGGCAACGTCGCGACGAATGCAGGCGGCCTGTGTTGTGTGAAGTACGGCGTCACCACTGACTACGTGCTCGGCCTCGATGTCGTGCTGGCCGATGGCACGCTAGTGAAACTGGGCGGCAAACGAATCAAGGATGTCGCTGGGTTGTCACTGGTCAAACTGTTCGTGGGTTCCGAGGGCACCTTGGGCATCGTGACTCGAGCGGTCCTGCGGCTGATCCCGTTGCAGGGCGCACGATCGACATTGGTGGCGACGTTTGCGTCGGTGGAGGCTGCAGCAAACGCGGTCGTGGCGATTCGCCGCAGTTGTCGACCCTCGATGTTGGAGTTGATGGATCGGCCCTCCATCAACGCTGTGGAGGACTATCGACCGATGGGGCTCGACCGCAATGCGGGAGCCATGTTGGTGGTGCAGTGTGATGCCCCCGGACCTGCACGTCAGGCCGAGGTCGCGATTGTTGAAGCCGCATGCAGCGAGGCCCTTGAGGTGTTCGTGACCGACGACGCCGAGGAGGGCGAAGCGTTCGTCAGCGCGCGAAGACTCGTATTCGATGCGGTGGACTGCCGGGGCTCGCTGTTCTTTGAAGATGTCGGTGTGCCAGTACCGCGCCTGCCCGAGTTGCTCGCTGCTGTGGCTGGGATCGCCGAGCGATATGACCTTGAGATCCCGGTCGTCGCACATGCTGGCGATGGAAACACGCACCCGTTGGTGGTGTACGACGCAACCGATCCGGGCTCGAGTAAGCGAGCCAAAGAAGCATTCGCTGCGATCATGCAGGCCGCGATCGCTCTGGAAGGCACTATCACCGGCGAGCACGGTGTCGGCCGGGCAAAGAGATCGGCACTGCCCGATCAACTGGGCCCCGATGTGATGGCTTTGTCGCTGAAGATCAAGAAGGCGCTTGACCCGGATGGGGTTTTCAACCCGGGTGTGATGTTCGCGGAGTAAGGGCGAAAGTCGGTGCACTTCCCATGGAAAACTTGCGCTTCCCATG
>CALMMO010000299.1 GCA_937868455.1 uncultured Marmoricola sp. | reverse complement strand
CTCGCTCAATTCTGCGAGTACGTCGCCAACTGCTGGAGCCCCCACGAGGTCCTCTTGGGTGAGGCAGTGGATCCGGATCGCATCGACGGAAATGGGGCGCTCGGTGTGCACGACTCGATAGAAGTGCTCGGAGCTCACTCGCCCGTCAATGACTTCGACTGCTCCGATGGAGATGATCTCGTCTTTCCCGAGGTCAAGGCCCGTGGTCTCAACGTCGACGACGACGTACCTCGCCCCCCGCCAGGGCACCTCCTCAGCGCGAGCCCAGGGCTTGGTCCGCTTTGCTCGTGCCTTTAGCGCATCCGCGAAACCCACTGGGCCTCCAGGTTGCTTTGCACTGCGGCGATGGCGCGAAAGGACTCCCGAAGGTGTCTGCGGGCAAGGGAGTCGAGGTGTTGGGGATTGAGGTACGTCGAGGGTGCACGGCCTTCACGTAAGGCCTCGATCTCTTGCTCGAAGAGCAACTCAAACATCTCTTCGTGCGACCCCTTCAAGGTGTCGGCCTCATCACGGGTCAACAGGCCTGCCTGTGCGCCCGACTCCAGCCGTTCTTGGGTGGACGAGATCGGCAACCGTGCGGCGACCGCGATCCAGCGTCCAATCCCCACCACTGGCGCGAGTCCACGCTTCTTCAAGTTGAGTTCACCCTTGTGCTCTCCCTCGGCTTCCACCACGAAGTCGCGCACAAAGCCCGTCGGTGGGCGACTCGCTAGCGCTTCGTGCAGCATGTGGGAGAGGTAGTCATGTCCGGCCGTCTGAGCCTTGATGAAGCCCTCGAGTCGTCGGCCGATTGAGAGTCCTGTGATGGCGCGCGAGTCAGTGACAATCGCGGAGAGCAGCAGCGAGCCCTCGCCGTCGGGGTGGGTGAGCCAGTGGTTGATGGCTGCCTCCCACGAGAACCGTGAACGGTTGAAAAGCGGGTTGAAGGCGTTGGCGCCATCGGGACACCGCTCCAATCCGCAGCGCTCCAGTGCGGTGATGACTCGCTCTGCCGCATCGAGCACGATCTTGGGACGCTCGGCGTTCAGCGCCTCCTCATGGGCCTCCCATACCAACCCGGTGTCGATGTCTGATTGAGGCAGAGGCTCTCGTCGGGCCAGTGAGCCCAGCACCAACCACGACGCTGAGAGCGGCAATCCCGTTTCAGAATCGAAGGCTGGCTCCAGCGCCACACACTTCTCGGCCATTGCCTCGACAATCGCGGCCAAGATCGCTGAGGCTCGAAGAGCGGGTACTCCTGCGTCGTACAACTCAACGATGCTGGGCCGCAACAGGGCCCCTGCCGCAGCCAGCGCACCCAAGTCGTCGGCCCGATCAATAGCTGATCGCACCATGAGGGGATCGCGGATGTCGGCTGAGGAAAGATCCACGACGCGGGTAACCCCGAACGCTTCTCCTTGCTCGTCTTCGACGACGAGATGGTGAACCCCTCGAGTCACCATGCGAACGAACGCCTCGGCCGAGGTGGTGTCGTGTGGGACGGACTCGACCTTGGCCGTGCCGATAGCGCTGACCGGTGCATCGATCGACACCTGACCGGTGGCGACCTGACTGCGACAGTCGCTGTCGGTCATGATCCCCACACCGTCGGGGGTGCGATAGAGAACACAGGAGTGGTTCTCGCTCGTCATCCGGGCGGCTGCCTCACGGATGGGCGTGAGCGGGGTGCACCAAATCGGGCTGCGCATCAGGTCGCTCACCAGTCGCGAGCCGCGATCAGGGTTGAGGTTGAGCAGCCGATTGCGCCCCACCATCGTGCCGTAGTGCGAGAACGTGAGGCCCTTGGGATTGGCCAGAATCGAACGAGGATCGGGGATCCGATAACAGACCGTGTCGGCTGTAGCAGTTACCGATAGCGCGGGTGGCAATCCACTGAGCACCGAGATGTGACCGAAAGTGTCACCGGGCCCAAGTTCATCAACCACCCGGCCCCGATCACCGACTTCGGCACGCCCGGTGCGGATCACAAACAGATGGCTCAACTTCGGGCCATCTGCCTCGACGATGGTGGCCCCAGCCGGGTAGTAATCCACCTCGACTGCCCGCGCCAAACGTTCAAGATCATCGGCTTCAAGCCGGTCATAGGGCGCTTGCTTGCCCAGAAAGTCGATGAATTCCTGCATCAGCGATGCACTACTGCAGATACGCCATGAACAAGATCTCGTTGCGGTGATACTCCCGCCCCGGGTGCTGCTCAGCTAGATGGGCCTGGGCCTTCTCCACCAGATCGTCCTCACCGTCACCCACAATGCGCTCCCCACATGGGCAGGTCATCTTCAATTCGTCCATGGGCACCCCTCGATTCTCGATCTTCGCGCATCGTACGGCGCGCACCCGCACCTGATCAGCCGGCCTGAAGAAACGACTGGAATCGGTCGTCCAACAACGTCCGGTCCGGCCGGTCTGAACGGCGCTGCGGCAGCACCATGAGCTTTTGCCCGTGGAACTCCTGGATTCCGTGGCGGAGCATCGGCCCATCAACTTCGTGCAAGACCTGTTCGTTGACACGCACTTCGTAGTCGGGCGTGATTCCAAGGATCTTGCGGTCGTACGCCCCGTGGTGCATCTTGCACAGGGCCAAGCCATTTGAAACCACGGGCCGTCCACCGGAACTGTCTTCTTGAATGTGAGCAGCATCCAAGAGTTCTCCGTGGCGAAATGAGCACACCGCGCATGAGGTTCGATAAGCCCGAAGCACTGCGGCCCTGAAGGGGCGTTGATGCAGGCGCATCTTGGTGAGCTGCTGTCGATACGAGCCCTGGATGTCGGCCGCAGGCCAGTTGAGATCGAACTGAGGGACAGCGTCGATATCGACGACGAACTGGAGGCTCGCCCGTTCCTCTTCTCGAAGAAAGATTGGATACAACGGGCTGTATCCGCCGCCTTGAACTCCGCGCCACAAGATCAGTGGTAACTGATGGGCCATCGCGCTGCGCAGGGCCCGGTTCTCATGATGATCCGGGTCTGTACCGCGCATCTTGTAGCGGTAAAACCCACCCTGACCCAC
>CALMMO010000298.1 GCA_937868455.1 uncultured Marmoricola sp. | reverse complement strand
GGCACACCCAACTGCCATGGCTGCCACCAGGGGCCGGGTGTTATCAAAGGTTGCCATCGCGCCACCAAAGCCTTGCTTGGTGTCGATCTCGGGTGAGCCAAGCAAGTTGGCCGCAGGCACGCGGCAGTCAGTGAACCGCAAGGTCGCGGTGTCAGAGGCACGAATTCCGAGCTTGTGCTCGAGTCGTTCCACAACCATGCCTGGCGTGCCCTTGGCGACCACGAATGACTTGATTGCTGCGCGCCCAAGCGACTTGTCCAAGGTGGCCCAAACGACCACGTGGTCGGCGCGTTCGCCGCAGGTCACAAAGATCTTCTCGCCGTTGAGGACGTATTCGTCCCCATCTTTGTGCGCGGTCGTGGTGATGTTGGCCGAGTCGGAACCGACTTCGGGTTCGGTGATGGCCATAGCGGCCCACACTCCGGCGAAGCGCTCTCGCTGCTCGGGGTTTGCGACCGCGGCAATCGCTGAGTTGCCTAGCCCCTGACGCGGCATGCTGAGCAGCATCCCGACATCTCCCCAGCACATCTCCATGATCGACAAGGCCGAGGCCATGTTGGTGCCGTTGCGCGTAGCGCCATCAAGGGTCTTCTCAACTTTGGCCCCTGCCGAAGCGCCGGCGCCCTCAGAGGCCCCTGAGTCGCTCATGCCGTCGATCATCGCGGCCAGCATGTCGAGTTCGTGGGGGTAGGAATGCTCGGCTGCGTCGTACTGGCGCGAGATCGGACGCAACATGTTCATCGCGACTTGGTGGGCGTTGCCAATCAATGGCCTGAACTTCTTCGGGGTCTCCAGGTTGATCGCCATCAGATCATCACCCCGCCTTCCATGACTGCGACCGCTCTTAGGTCGCGATACCAACGCTCAACTGGGTGTTCCTTGACGAAGCCGTGTCCACCAAGCAGTTGGACACCGTCGAGTCCGATTCGCATCGCCTTGTCGGCACAGAGTTTGCGGGCCAAGGCAATTTCGCGTCTGGCGTCCTTGCCTTGGGCAACCTTGGCTGCTGCGCTGTAGGTCATCAGGCGCATGCCCTCGAGTTCGAGAGCCATGTCAGCCACCATGAAAGCCACTGATTGGCGATGCGCGACGGGCTCACCGAACGCGACTCGTGTCTTGACGTACTCCGTGACGTACTCGAGCACGGCTTGAGATGTCCCGACGGCGAGTGCGCACCAGGCAAGTCGGGCAAGCCGCACACACTCGCGATAGTCCTCAGCACTGCCCAGCAGGCTGTGCTCACCGACCTCAACGCCGTCTAGCCGCAGCCTCGCAGTGCCTGCTGCACGCACACCCATGGCGGGCTCCGCTTCGACACTGAGTCCCTCAGCGCTGGCCTCGACGACGAACAACCGTGCCTGACCATCAAGGAGCGCACCGACCACAAAGAAGTCGGCATCGAGGCCGCGAGGCACCAGAGCCTTCGCTCCGTTCAGCACGTAGCCCTCGGGGGTCGTGTGAGCCTGGGTCGCGGGCAGAGCCGGGTCGAAGAGCACGGCGGCCTCGCTCAAGGCCAACGATGCCGTTGCCGGGTCATCGGCGGTGAGGGTGGACAGGTAGGTCTGTTGTTGCTCCTGGGTGCCCCACAATGACAGCGCCGTGGCAACAGCGCCCGATGACATGACGGCGATGGCTTGTCCCATGTCACCACGAGCCAGGGCCTCAAGCACCAACACGGAGGCAACGCTGGCCCGCTCGTCACTGACGCCGCCAAGAGACTCGGGCACCCCCAGCAGGTGCAGGCCGATCTCATGCGCTCCAGCAATGGCCTCTTCGGAG
>CALMMO010000297.1 GCA_937868455.1 uncultured Marmoricola sp. | reverse complement strand
CTTCAAGAAGATTGCGATGACCACACGAATCCGCCCAGGTTTACTTGTGACTTTTGCAGTGATCCAAATTAGGTGCGTGGCGATGAAGTAAATGGTGCCCCGGGTGGGATTCGAACCCACACTGGACGGTGTTTGAGACCGCTTCCTCTGCCGGTTGGGATACCGGGGCAACTGATGCGGGCAGAAGACTACCCTGATCGATGTGAATGCTGTGACCGGAGGTCCCCGTGTTGTTGTGGCCGAGGACGAAGCCCTGATTCGACTTGATCTTGTCGAGATGCTCTTTGAGCAGGGGTACGACGTCGTTGGGCAGGCCGGTGATGGTGAGAAAGCGGTCGAACTCGCACAAACTCTGCGCCCGGACTTGGTGATCCTCGACATCAAGATGCCCAAACTTGACGGGATAGCGGCCGCCGAGGAGATCACGAGCCAACGCATTGCCCCGGTCGTGATCTTGACGGCTTTCAGCCAGCGAGACTTGGTGCAGCGGGCGGTTGATGCAGGTGCGATGGCCTACCTCGTGAAGCCCTTTGGAGTCTCAGATTTGGTGCCGGCCATCGAATTGGCGATGAGCAGATACCGAGAGATGACCGCGCTTGAGTCGGAGGTGGCTGACCTGGCAGATCGGCTAGAGACCCGCAAGCTTCTCGATCGCGCCAAGAGTCTCTTGCATGACGAACTCGGCTTGAGCGAACCCGATGCGTTCCGTTGGATCCAACGCACCGCAATGGATTTGAGATTGTCGATGAAAGAGGTCGCCAATGGCGTGGTCACCCACGGTGCGGGGATGGCGGGCTAGGCGAGCCGATCCCTCGGCACGAGTGCGCAGGTGATGCGGGCAGTGCAGAGTCGCTTGTCATCTTCATCGCTGATGACGACTTCGAAGCACGCCGACGTACGCCCCAAGTGAAGTGGGGTCGCAACACCGGTGACCAGTCCTGCACGACCAGAGCGGTGATGCGTGGCATTGATGTCGACTCCCACAGCGAACTTCTCGGGGTAGCCATGAAGCCCTGCACCGACCGAACCCAACGTCTCGGCTAGCACCAAGGATGCGCCGCCGTGGAGCAATCCGTAGGGCTGCGTGTTTCCCTCGACAGGCATAGTCGCGACGATGCGCTGAGATGAAACCTCGAGAAACTTCACGCCCAGCTTTTCGTCCAAGGCACTGAGCCCAGTGGGTAGTTGGGCTAGAAACTCTTCAGCTGGGTCCATAGGCACATGATGCCTGTCGGTGTGAGCCACTAAAGTCGCAGGGTGCCAGCCACCAAGCCCCGACTCTTGCTCCTTGACGGCCACTCCTTGGCTTACCGCGCCTTCTTTGCCTTGCCAGTGGAGAACTTCTCCACCAGCACCGGCCAACACACCAACGCTGTCTACGGGTTCACGGCGATGTTGATCAACGTCTTGCGCGATGAGCAGCCCACGCACCTTGGTGTGGCTTTCGATGTGAGCAGACAGACCTTCCGGTCTGAGCAGTACGACGGCTACAAGGCCAACCGCTCGAAGTCCCCAGAGGAGTTCAGCGGTCAGGTCGCCTTGATCAAGGAGGTCCTCGATGCCCTCAACATCCCGTTCTTGGAGAAGGACGGCTTCGAGGCTGACGACATCATCGCCACGCTGGCGACACAGGCGATGGATGGCGATTTTGACATCCTGATCTGCACAGGCGATCGCGACTCGTTCCAGTTGGTCAACGACCGCACGACGGTGATTTACCCCATGCGGGGCGTTTCGGAGATGAAGCGCATTGATCCGGCTGCGGTGGTGGAGCGCTATGGCGTCACCCCAGCCCGCTACCCGGAGTTGGCAGCTCTGGTGGGAGAGACCAGCGACAACTTGCCTGGGGTGCCCGGTGTTGGACCCAAGACGGCAGCGAAGTGGATTGCCAGCTATGACGGCCTCGACAACATCGTCGACCAAGCCGACAGCATCCCCGGCAAGGCAGGGGAGTCACTGCGCGAACACTTGGGCGATGTGATCCGTAACCGGCGGCTCAATGCGCTGGTGACCGACCTGAGTTTGACCTTTGCGCCCGCTGATCTGGGCCTTCGCCCGTGGGATCGCCAGCAGGTGCACACGTTGTTCGACTCTCTTGAGTTCCGCGTGCTCCGCGAGCGCTTGTTTGAGACCTTGGAGTCTGAGGAGGAACTAGACGACAGCGGGTTCGAACTCAACGCCTCGGTGCTCACGGGCGCCGAACTCGCACCCTGGCTCACGGAGCACGCCAGCGACGGTGCTCGGGTGGGCCTGCATGTCGCGGGTTCGTGGCGCTTTGGCACCGGCGAGGTCACTGGTCTGGCGTTTGCCACGACCGGTGGGGTGGCCGCTTGGATCGATCCCAACCAGCTCGACGCCGACGCTGATGGCTTTTTGGCTGGTTGGCTTGCCGACCCGGGGGTGCCGAAGGTCCTTCATGATGCCAACGGACCTCTGCTGGCTCTGGGGGCTCGTGGCTGGACCCTCGAAGGACTGGAGCGAGACACCGCACTTTCGGCGTACCTTGCCCGCCCCGACCAACGCTCCTACGACCTTGCAGACCTCACGGTGCGCTACCTCAAACGCGAACTCAAGCAAGGTGGGGGAGCGGTCGAAGAGCAACTCATGCTTGGTCTTGACGACCAAGACGAGACCGAACCAGCCATGCTCGCGGCACGCGCTGTGGTCGACCTCGCTGAGGCCCTCGACATCGAACTCACCGACCGTGGCGGCACCACCTTGCTCAGCGATGTCGAGTTGCCGCTAGTCGAAGTCTTAGTCGCCATGGAGCAGACCGGCATCGCGGTCGATGTCGACTTGCTGGAGAGACTGGAGGGCGAGTTCGGCGATCACGTTCGTGCCGCCGCAGCCGACGCCTACGAAGTGATTGGCAAGCAGATCAACTTGGGATCGCCTAAACAGTTACAGGTCGTGCTCTTTGATGAGTTGGGCATGCCCAAAACCAAGCGCACCAAGACTGGCTACACCACTGACGCAGATGCCTTGCAGGGACTCTTTGAGAAGACTGAGCACCCCTTCTTGCAGCACCTGCTGCGCCACCGTGATGTGACTCGTTTGCGCCAAACCGTTGAAGGACTGCTCAAGACGGTCGCCTCTGACGGTCGCATCCACACCACTTTCAACCAACTGATCGCGGCAACGGGCCGGCTCTCATCCACTGACCCGAACCTTCAAAACATTCCGGTGCGCACGGAGGAAGGCCGTCGCATCCGTGAGGCGTTTGTGGTCGGTGCGGGCTATGAATCCCTGGTCACCGTCGACTACAGCCAAATCGAGATGCGAATCATGGCCCACCTCTCCGAAGATGCTGCCCTGATTGAGGCGTTTGGTTCGGGCATGGATTTCCACACTGTCACTGCCAGCCGGGTCTTCGATGTGGCACCTGATGATGTGACTCAAGAGATGCGGGCCAAGATCAAGGCAATGAACTATGGCCTGGCTTATGGCTTGTCTGCCTTTGGTTTGTCACAGCAACTCAAGATTTCCACGAGTGAGGCGCGCGGTCTCATGGATGAGTACTTCGAGACCTTCGGTGCAGTGCGCACCTACCTAGGCGGCATCGTCGATGGGGCGCGGCATACCGGATTCACAGAGACGATCTTGGGCCGGCGAAGGTACCTTCCTGATCTGACTAGCGACAACAGGCAACGCAGGGAGATGGCCGAGCGCATGGCGCTCAACGCCCCTATCCAAGGTTCGGCGGCCGACATCATCAAGGTCGCCATGCTTAAGGTTGATCAGGCGCTGCGAGAAGCCGGGCTGCAGAGTCGTCTGTTGCTGCAGGTCCATGACGAATTGGTGCTCGAGCAGGCGGCAGGTGAGGGCGAAGTCTTGCAGCGGTTGCTTCGTGATCAGATGGGTGCGGCGGCCAATCTCACGGTGCCCCTTGACGTTTCGGTCGGGGTGGGCCGCAGTTGGCACGAGGCGGCGCACTAGGCGCCGATCGGCGCATCAATCCCATCGTCGACCACTGGCTTGCGGATCAGATACAAACTGACCGCGAACAGCAACATCAGGACGGAGCTTTCACACACAACGACCGTGACCAAGAGTTCCAGCGGTGATGTCGCCAATCGGCCCGCGAGTAGGACGATGACAAAGGCCATCCACAGTGCCCAAGCGCTTCGCTTGCCGCGACGGGCCAACACCGCATAGACGAGCAACTGCAGCATCGACATTGCGGTGCCCAGCAACGCAAAGAGCCAGATGTAGGGCTCAATTTCCAAGTACGCCGGCCCGCCAGCGAAAGCCAATGCCAGGCGTGGCAGCACCAAGGTGCCACCCACGCATTCTGCACCGAGTACGGCGACCAAGGCGATTCCCCTAGCCAACGCGGTCCGACGCTCCCGTGCTGTCGACATGGCTGGGAAAGAGACGACGACCACGAACTGCGGCAAGAACAGCACGGCCTTAGCCAAGATCAGCCCCGCGGCATAGAGACCAGCATCGTGAAGATCCAAGACGTTGCGCGCCACCACAATGTCGACATTGATGAGCGCGAAGAATGCCAGCAAAGTTTGTGAATTGCGCACAGTCTCCGAGAGGAGGCTGCGTGCACCGTGGTCGGCGCTCAGCGCGCCTTCTGGACGCTCATCTTTGAGGGCAAACCAACCGATGAGCACCGGCACGCAGGCCCCAAGGAAGACGCCAAGCATGGCCATGAACTCGGTCGGCCGCCACATTGTCAGGAGGACACCGAAGAGCAGACGCGGGACACCGCTGGCGACGTACATCCAAGCCACGGGTGACCAGCGACGTTCGCCCTGCAAAATGCCCAGTTGCCCGCCGGTGATGGTCAGTGGCACGGCCGTTGCTGCCACCAGCGCGGCCGTGCTGAGGCTTTCCAGGTGAAGGAGGGCATTGATCAAAGGAGCTGCCAGCAGCATCACAATGCCGAAGGCGAAAGCTGCGCGATAGGTGACTTTGAGGATGCCGTGAGCGATTTGGGCCGTGTGGTCGGGATCTGCAGCTATGCGTCGAGCGGCCGTGGCCTGAATGCCAAGTTGAAGCACCATCACGATCAACAAGGTGGCCATCAGGCTGGCAACTGCGCCGTAGGACTGCGGTCCTAGCAACCTGGCGGAGACCAGGGTGAAGCCGTAGGCGCCGACATTCATGACCCCCATGGCCACCGCAACACCAGCGCCGCCGGAAGCTAGTGCGCTCAGTTTGGAGTGCGCTGGCTCGGACGTGGTTGGGGTCGACACAAGGGTCAAGCCTATGTCGACCCTAGACTTCGTGCGTGCGCACCCCAACGGCTGTTCTCACCACGATGCGGCCATGGCAGTGGATCAAGAACCTTTTGGTTGTGGCCGCTCCATTGGCCGCGGGCAAGATTTTTGCACCTGACGTGGTGGTCCCGACGGCGATTGCTTTCGTTGCCTTTTGTCTCATGGCCTCCGCGGTCTACTGCATCAATGATGCTGCCGACGTCGAGGCAGACCGCTTGCACCCGACCAAGCGCACTCGACCGATCGCTGCTGGCCACCTTTCGGTTTCTGCTGCCATCGCGGCGGCGGCCGTGCTCGCAGGAGCCTCGCTGCTGCTGGCGTGGACGACTGGATGGGCGCTGGTGGTGTTGTTGACGATCTACTTGGCTCTCCAAGTCGGCTATGCCAAGTGGTTCAAGCACGAGCCCGTCATCGACTTGGCTGTTGTTGTCTCAGGGTTCTTGTTGCGAGCGGTTGCTGGAGGTTTGGCCGCTCATCTGCCGATTTCGGAATGGTTCTTGCTCGTTGCTGGGTTTGGGGCGCTGTTCATGGTCTCGGGCAAGAGGTACTCCGAACTTCACACCATCGGCTCCGAGGCTGGCACACGAAAGGCATTGGTGCGTTACTCAGCCACCTACTTGCGGTTTGTATGGAGCGCCGCAGCAGCCGTCACCTTGGTGGCCTACAGCCTGTGGGCCTTCGAACAAGCCAGGCACAGTGTCATTCCCTGGCACACGGCATCTATTGCTGCCTTCACGCTAGGCATGCTGCGCTACGCCGTTGATATCGACGCTGGCAAGGCATCGGCGCCCGAAGACATCGTGTACGGCGACCGAGCGCTGCAAGTCATTGGTTTGGTGTGGTTCGTGTTGGTGGGCCTGGGAGTTCTCGGTGTCGGATAAAGCTTCGATCTCTGTGAAGAAACTGACGGGGTGGGGCCGCACTGCTGCGACGTACTCCATGACGCAGCGGGTAGACGAGGATCAGATTGCCTCGGCATTGCTGAGCGCCAATGAGCGCGGGGTGTTGGCGCGCGGCATGGGACGCTCCTACGGCGATGCCGCACAAAACGGTGGCGGACTGGTTCTCTCATTGCTCGACCACAAACCGCAGTTGCTAGACGACCGCAGCGGTGTTCGGGTTTCTGCGGCGACCTCATTGCACGACCTGATGGGGTACTTGCTGGCCAACGAACGCTTTGTCGCGGTCACCCCAGGCACCAGATACGTCAGTGTGGGCGGGGCCATCGCCTGTGACATCCATGGCAAGAACCACCATGTCGTGGGCAGTTTCGGTGACCATGTGCGCTCGTTTGACCTTGTCGATGGCACCGGGACGCTGCGAACAATCACCAAAGCCGATGACCCCGAGGCGTTCAACGCGACAGTGGGAGGCATGGGCCTCACCGGAGTGATCACCTCGGCTGTTCTCGATGTCATTCCGGTTGAATCCGCATGGATGCGTGTGGACACCTCCCGTGTGCCTGATGTTGAGCAGGTGATGGCTCGTATCTTGGAGACTGACTCAACCACGACGTATTCAGTGGCCTGGATTGACACTCTTGCTCGCGGTACGGCGTTAGGGCGTTCGGTGCTCACGATCGGTGAGCACGCCCGGGTCGGCGAACTCACAACGAAGGCAGCGAGCAATCGCTGGCTCCCGCCAGGTGGACCGCTGATCAATGCACCCCAGTGGTTGCCGCGTGGGCTGGTGTCGCTGCCGACTATTACGGCGTTTAACGAGGTCTGGTACCGCAAGGCGCCGGTGCACCGCCAGAACGAAATCCAGAGCATTTCGGCGTTCTTTCATCCCCTCGACGGTGTCGGTGGCTGGAACCGGATGTATGGCTCGACTGGAATGGTGCAGTACCAGTTCGTGGTACCAGACGGTGCAGAAGATGCCTTGGTGCGCGCTCTGGAAATGATCGCGGGAGCACGTAACCCTTCCTTCCTGGCGGTGATTAAGCGTTTCGGGCCTGGCAATGAGGGCTACCTGTCTTTCCCAATGGAGGGTTGGACGTTGGCCCTAGACATGCCCGCCCAATCGAGTCTGATCCCACTGTTTGCCGCGCTCGATGATCTGATCGTGAGCGTGGGCGGTCGGTTGTATCTTGCAAAGGACTCACGAGCCACGCAGGCCACAATGACCTCGATGTACCCACACATCGA
>CALMMO010000296.1 GCA_937868455.1 uncultured Marmoricola sp. | reverse complement strand
GGATTTTGATTCCAGCATGCGAAGGTTCGAATCCTTCCTCCCCTGCCAAATACGTTACAACGTACAGGCACAAACGCAAACACCCGCTGGGACGCTCATGCAAGCTGCGCCACTCTCCGACTTCGTTGTTTTCACCGGCAATGCCAACCCTGGCTTGGCTGCTGAAATCGCACAAAATCTTGGCACCACCTTGGGCAATGCCCATGTGGGTCGTTTCTCTGACGGTGAAGTCACGGTCGAGATCAATCAAAACGTACGTGCCCGCGATGTCTTCGTGGTGCAGTCCACTTGCGCCCCGACCAACGAAAGCGTGATGGAACTGCTGATCATGGTTGACGCGCTCAAGCGCGCTTCGGCCGAACGCATTTGCGCCGTCATCCCCTACTTCGGCTATGCCCGCCAAGACCGCCGTCCGCGCTCGGCCCGTGTGCCCATCTCGGCCAAAGTCGTGGCCAACCTGCTGCAGACCGTGGGCGTGGCCCGCGTGCTGACCATGGACCTGCACGCCGACCAGATTCAGGGTTTCTTCGACATCCCCGTCGACAACATTTACGCCTCGCCAGTGCTGTTGGGCGATTTGCGCCTGCAAAACTACGACGACCTCATCGTCGTGTCGCCCGACGTGGGCGGTGTAGTGCGCGCCCGTGCCCTGGCCAAGCAACTGGGTTGCGACATGGCCATCATCGACAAGCGCCGCCCCAAGGCCAACGTGAGCGAAGTCATGCACGTGATCGGTGAGATCGATGGCCGCAACTGCGTGGTCATGGACGACATGATCGACACCGCAGGCACCTTGGTCAAAGCCGCCGAAGTGCTCAAAGAGCGCGGCGCCAAAAAAGTCTACGCCTATTGCACCCACCCCATCTTCTCGGGCCCGGCCATTGAGCGTATTACCAATGGTTCCGCCCTCGACGAAGTCGTGGTGACCAACACCATCCCGCTCAGCGAAGCCGGCCTGGCCTGCGCCAAGATTCGCCAACTGAGTGTGGCCCCCCTGATTGCCGAGACCATCCAGCGCATTGCGTCGGGTGCGTCCGTCATGAGTTTGTTCTCTGACCAGGAAAATCTCTTCTAGAGATTTGAAAATCCTGTTCCGAGACATCAAGCGAGCCTGATTCCAGGCTCTTTTTTCAACGGAGTCGCACTGGTCGCGGTCGGCTCCTTCAGGAGTAAGTTATGAAATTCGTCGCTTTTGAGCGCGCCAAGCAGGGCACGGGTGCGAGCCGCCGTCTCCGCATCA
>CALMMO010000295.1 GCA_937868455.1 uncultured Marmoricola sp. | reverse complement strand
GGGCTTGGGCCGCAGCCACACCCGATCGGGCCCCGTCTTCGTGGAATCCCCAGCCTTGGTAGGCACCAGCAAAGGCCGTCATCGAGGTGTTGAGTTCGCCCAGACGGCGTTGGGCTGCCAGAGCGGCAGGTTCGTAGATCGGATGGGTGTAGTCCATCTCGGCAATGATCGTGTCGGGGTTGATGTGAGCGCCACCGTTGAGAGTGACGAACAGTGGCACGCGCTCATCAAGGCCCTGCAGGCGGTTCATCCAATAGGTCACCAAAACCGCGTCATCGCTGCCGTCGGCCACTCTGAAGTTCCACGCAGATCGCACCGACCGCGTGCGTGGCATCAGGCTCGGGTCTTGGTGCAAGACCGTGTGGTTGTGGGAGTACCTAAACGCACCCAGCAGGTCTTTCTCGGCGGGACTGGGGTCGGCGAGCAGGGCCAGCGCCTGGTCGGCATGTGTCGCGACCACGACAGCATCGAAAGACTCGCAGGCCCCCGTGGTGTCGGTGATCTGCACGATATTGAGTGCCGCATCGCGCAGCACGCTGGTTGCTCCACGACCGATCCTGACCTCGTGCAAGCGGGCGGCGATTTTCTCGACGTACGCCGAAGAACCGCCCACCACCGTGCGCCAACTCGGTGACCCAGTCACCGACAACATGCCATGGTGGTCAAGGAACGCGAAGAGGTATTTCGCGGGGTAGGCCAACGCGTCTTCGCGCCCACACGACCAGACGCACGAGACGAGCGGCACCGCATAAAGATCGGTGAAGGCCTGGCCAAACCCGTGAGCCTCGATGAACTCCCCATAGGTCATCAGGTCGTCTTCGGGGCTGGTGGCTAGGTAGTCAGCAGCCAGCGCATGGAAACGCTTCACCGAGGCCAGGGTGCTCAGGTAGTCACGCCGCAGGAACTGCAGTGGCCGGGCAATGAACCCGATGAGCCCACGGCCGCCGGCGTACTCAATGCCGGAGGCAGGGTCACTAATGCTCATCGACATTTCGGTGTCGCGAGTTTCCACACCCAATTCGGCGAAAAGGCGCAGCAGGTGCGGGTACGTGCGGTCGTTGTGCACGATGAACCCGGTGTCGACCCGGATCGGTCCGTCTGGACCTTCGACGGTGTGGGTGTGGGTGTGCCCACCAAGGCGGGTGTCGGCTTCATACAAAGTGACGTGGTTTTCGCGGCTCAAGAGGTACGCCGAGGTGAGTCCGGACACGCCTGACCCAATGACCGCAATGCGTCTCATGCGGAGAAAGCTAGAAAGTTCAACAACCTTTGTCAAAGGCTTGTCTAAGGTTGGATAGCGGCATATGGTCACAGGGTGACTGCCATCGAGCCAGGGATTCGCATCGGCGAACTAGGGCAACGCGTAGGTCTGAGCACCCATGCCTTGCGGGCCTGGGAGCGCAGATATGCACTGCTCACTCCGATGCGCAGTGCCAGTGGATACCGCCTCTACGGATCAGAAGACGAGCGCCGCGTCAGGGCCATGGTGGCGTTGTGCAAACAAGGCCTGCCCGCCTCGCAGGCTGCCGCCAAGATCTTGGCCGACAAAGACATTGAAGTCAGCGACCTTGAATTAAAGTCGAGCGCGCCCGCAGTGCACGTCAATACGTTCACCAGCGCCATTTACGCCGCCTTGGCTCGCTTTGATGAACCCGCCGCAGATGCCGCCATCGACCGACTACTTGCCGCGGTCTCACTCACCAGCGCGGTCGACGACGCGATCATGCCGTTCCTCACCAGCCTTGGACTGCGTTGGGAGGAGGGATCGGTCAGCATTGCTCAAGAGCACTTCATTACCGCCGTACTCCGGCGGCGCTTTGCCGCACTCACCTTGCCTCGCGGGAAGGCCGGGCCGCTGGCAGTCCTGGCTGCACCCGCGGGCGAGTATCACGACCTGCCCTTAGCGATGTTTTCGGCCCTGCTCTCGTGGGCCGGGTGGCGAGTGCGCCAGTTGGGTGCCAACACCCCCGTGTGTGAGATGGCCACCGCCTCAGCCGATGCTCAACTCGTGGTTGTTGCCACACGCAGCCGAGCCATGTTTAGAAGAGATGCATCCGATCTCGCCAAACTGGCTGCCCAACGCCCACTGGCACTAGCCGGCGGAGGCGCCACCGACGACGAAGCCCGGGCCCGCGGCGCGCACCGCCGGCCGAATGGCCGACGCGACGCCATAGGCGCGGCCGGACGGCTACT
>CALMMO010000294.1 GCA_937868455.1 uncultured Marmoricola sp. | reverse complement strand
CACTTACTTCATCTTGGCAAAAGCACCTGAGCTCGGTGCCACAACGTATTGCATAGGCACCGAGCTCAGGTATCACTTTGAGCTAACCAAAATCTGAACTAATCAGATTGAGTAGATCAGGGCTTGTCCTTGACCTTCAAAGAACCGCTCTTGATCTTCTCGGCCCACTTGTCGAGCTTTGCCTTGATGTCGTCAACGAAACCACCGGAGGTGGCGTAGCCGACGCCGTCAGCCTTCAGGTCGAAGGTGCTGTAGCTCTTCAGAGGTGCACCGTCGACAACGGACTTGATCATGTCGAAGGTGGCGACGTCGACGCGCTTGAGCATCGAGGTCAAGATGTGCGCCTGCTGATCAGCAGGTGCGGTGAGGTACTGGTCGGAGTCGACACCGATGGCCCACTGGCCCTTGCCAGCTTCGGTCACGGCAGCGAAGACGCCTGCACCAGATCCACCAGCAGCGTGGTAGATAACGTCGGCGCCCTTGTCGAGCTGGCCGTTAGCAACCTGTTTGCCACCTTCGGGGTCACCGAAGCCCTTGAGGTCAGACTCTTGGATGTAACCAACCAGGACCTTCGCCTTGGGGTTGACGGCCTTGACGCCCTGGGTGAACCCAGCTTCGAACTTCTTGATGAGGTCCATGTGGACGCCACCAACGAAGCCGACCTTGTTGGTCTTGGTCTTCAAACCAGCAGCAGCACCGACGAGGAACGAGCCTTCGTTCTCAGCAAAGCCGAGGTAAGCCACGTTGTCGTTAGCTGCGTCACCGGTGGGGTCGAAACCGTCGATGACTGCGAAGTTGGTGTCGGGGTAGTCAGCAGAGACCTTGTCGACAGCCTCGGAGTAGGCGAAGCCCACACCGATGATGGGGTTCATGCCGGCGTCAGCCATGGTGCGCAGACGGTCTTCACGAGCCGACTCGGCCTCGTCTTGGACTGCTTCACCAGTGGTGCAGCCAACACCAAGCTCAGCAACTGCCTTCTTCAGTCCGGCATAGGCCGAGTCGTTGAAGGACTGGTCGCCAACGCCGCCGACATCGAAGGCCAAACCGACCTTGGTGTCGCCCTTGGCGTCCTTGCAAATGGTGTTGTCGGCAGCAGCCTTGGTGCCACCGTCGCTGGGGTTGTTTTCACTGCGTCCGCAGCCAGTGAACGCCAGTGCGGCGACCAGGCCGAGGGCAGCAATCTTGCTCATACGACGCAAGGGTCCTCCTAGGATTTATGCGCGCCAGAAAAACATTCCAGCGGCGAGTGTTCTCCTGACGATAGACCCCAAGACCGACGGCGCGAACCCCCAAAGTCCAACGCTGCCGAAGTGTTATGAACCAGACAACGAAAATCGCGGCTGGGCTAGCCCGCAGCGACGGAAATCGCAGCCCGAGCCAGGAATCTGGCCCCGATCGCGATCGCACCCTCATCGACGCGCAGGTCGCCTTGATGTAGGTCGTAGGTCGGCCCGCCTGGAGTGCGGGTGCCTAGTCGGGCCATGGCCCCGGGAACGCCCTCGAGGTACCAGGCGAAATCCTCACCACCCAAGCTCTGGGCAATCGGCACCCGGTTGTCTTCACCGACCATGTCATCGGCGATGCGACCCAACAACGCGGTGGCCTTGTGTTCGTTGACCACCGGCGGCACCCCACGGACGTAGCGCACCTCCCACGTGACGCCGTAGGGGGCAAGGATCTGGTCAATTGCCTGTCGGATCAGCGGCTCAGCATCGGCCCAGGCGACGGCATCGAGCATGCGGATGGTGCCAGAGGCAAGCCCCGTCGAAGGGATGATGTTGTGCGCCGAACCTGATTGCACCTTGCCCCAGACCAAGCTCACCCCTGCTCGAGGATCGAGTCGTCGACTCAGCACGGCTGGCAATTCGGTGATGAGTTTGGCCAGGGCGAAGGTGAGGTCTTGCGTCAGATGCGGCCGGGAGGTGTGCCCACCTTTGCCACTGAGCGTGACCGCGATGCTGTCGGCAGCGCCCGTGAGTGGACCTTCGCGAAGTCCGATCACGCCAACGTCAAGGCCAGGGTCACAGTGCAAAGCGAAGACATTGGTGACCTCT
>CALMMO010000293.1 GCA_937868455.1 uncultured Marmoricola sp. | reverse complement strand
CGCCGGTCTGGCTCTCGGACTGCTGACAGGTGATCGCAAGCGCGGTGCCCGAGTTGGATTGAACCTGGCTGCGAAAAATGCCCTGACCTTGGCTGGGGTGAACATCAATGTCATCGGGCGCCGTCACTTGGAGAATCGTCCGGCCATCTTCATCGCCAACCACCAGAGTGCGCTCGACCCCGCGGTCTTGGCGGTGTTGTTGGAGAAAGACTTCACGGCTGTCGCCAAGAAGGAAGCCAGATTCGACCCGCGCAGCGTGGTTGCGTCGTTGCTGGTTGATCCGGTGTACGTCGACCGAGGCAACTCCGGCCAGGCCCGCGAGGCCCTCGACGCGGTCGTGCAACGGTTGCGAGATGGCACCTCGTTGATGATCTTCCCTGAAGGCACCCGCTCACCCACGGCAACGTTGGGCCCGTTCCGCAAGGGAGCCTTCCACTTGGCTTTGCAAAGTGGCCTGCCGGTCGTTCCCGTCGTACTGCGAAACACCGGGGAACTCATGTGGCGTGGCTCGTTGGTCGTCAACTCCGGGACGATCGATGTGTGCGTGCACCCACCGATTGCTGACCTGCGCGAGGAGACGCTCGGGGAGCAAGTCGCCGATATTCACAAGATCTTTGCCCGCACGTTGGCGCAGTGGCCGGCCACAGATGAGGAAGCCGACGCGCTGATGGAGGACTCATGAACGACAACATGCCTGCCTGGGAAGCCGCCACGTTGTGGCATCGCTCCCAACAGATGACCGAACTCGAAACCGCCATCTGGCGCTCGGAGCAACACCCTCAACAATCAGCGACGCTGGGGTCATTGCTGATCTTGGATGAGACTCCCAGTTGGTCGCGATTGCGTGAGGCGCACGAGTGGGCCACGCGGGTTGTCGCCCGAGCCAGGCAGCGAGTTCTCGAGCCAGCCTTGCCAACCACCGCACCAGCCTGGGTCGAAGATGAGGCGTTCTACCTCGACTATCACTTGCGCCGTCGCCAGGTGACTGGCGGCCTGGCAGAGGCCCTCGAGGTGGCCCAACTCGAGGCGATGACCCCCTTTGATCGCAGCCGACCGCTGTGGACGGCCACCTTGATCGAGGGCCTGCCTGATGGTCGGTGTGGGTACTTCCTCAAACTGCACCACTCCATGGCAGATGGCCGCGATGGCGTTGAGTTGTTGTCGCTGGTGACCAGTCGCACGCGCGAGCACACCGACAACAAACCCATCGCCGCGCCGATGGATCACCCCACGCCTGACCCTGTCGCGTTGAGCGTCAAAGGGGTCAGTGACGCCCTTGATGCGGCTCCTGAACTTGCCCGTGGGGCAGCGCGCCTGGGCTGGAAGGCGATCACCAACCCGGGACGGGCGTTGAGTGAGTCGGTGCGGTTCGGCGCATCGGTGCGCCGCATGCTTGACCCTCAGTTAGCGCCCCCTTCTCCGTTGCTCAGCCCACGTGATGGCCGTGCTTGGCACTTCATCGTGTTGGACTGCCCAGTGGCAGACCTCAAGGCAGCGGGTAAGACCGGTGGTGGCTCGATGTACGACGCATTTGCCGCTGCTCTGCTTGGTGGCCTGCAGCGCTATCACGACCATCACGGTGTTGAACTCCACGATGTGCCGGTATCGATGGCGCTCTCACTGAGTCGAGCCGACGATCCGATGGGTGGCGGGAAGTTCGCTGGAGCCATGCTGGCGTTGCCAGCCGACGTCGATGATGTTGATGACCGCATCGCCGCAGTGCGTGGCGAAGTGTTTGCGGTGCGCACCGAGCCCGCCCTCTTGGGGCTTCGCAAGTTGGCGCCAGTGGCCAACCGACTGCCAGCAGCGATCTCCTCATTGGCGATGCAGTTCACCCCATCAGCCGACCTAGCGATCTCCTCGATCCCAGGAGTGCCTTATGAGGTGTTCATGGCCGGAGCCCGCATCGAGAAGGTCTATCCCTTCGGCCCACTGCCAGGGGTGGCCGTCATGGCGGCCATGGTCAGCCACAACGGCACGGCCTGCATCGGTCTCAACGTTGATGCCACCGCTGTTCCTGACACTGATGTGTTCGCTGAGTGCATGGCCGCTGGGCTCAGCGAAGTGCTTGGCGCGTGAGTGAAGTTTCACCGGGTACCCGGTGAAACTTCACCCTGGTCGCGCTTGGTTTTTGCAGGGGCAGCGACTAGCGCACACCCATCAGATCAACCACGAAGATCAGGGTCTCGCCGGGCTTGATGACGCCTCCGGCACCGCGGTCGCCGTAGCCCAGGTGCGGGGGAATGACGAGTTTGCGTCGCCCGCCAACCTTCATGCCCTGGACGCCGGTGTCCCATCCTGAGATGACCTGCCCGACGCCCAAACGGAAGTCGAGGGGGGTGCCGCGGTTGTAAGAGGCGTCGAATTCCTCACCGGTTGAGTGGGCGACACCGACGTAGTGCACCGAGACGAACTGTCCGGCTTTGGCCTCGGCGCCGTCGCCTTCGACGATGTCGGTGATCTCCAGATCAGCCGGGGGAGGGGAGTCTGGGAAGTCGATTTCTGGCTTCGTTGTCATGGCGAGGAGTTTCCCACACAACCCCTGCCCGACCGACTTAGGTCTGGTGCACGTAAGAGTCGAGCTGGTCGCGCTCGAACTCCAACTGCCCGATCTTGTGCTTGACCACGTCGCCGATGGAGATCACGCCGACCAGCGCGTCGTCGGCCAACACCGGCACGTGTCTGATCCGGCGCTCGGTCATCATGCCCATGAGGGTGTCGAGGTCTTCGGAGTGGTCGCAGGTGTGCACGGTGCTGGTCATGATCGAAGCCACGGGTGACTCGAGAAGACCCTCGGTGTCGTTGAGACGTCGTACGACGTCGCGCTCTGAAACGATCCCATCCACTGCCGAGCCGTCGCTGCTGACGATGACGGCACCGATGTTGTGCGAAGCAAGCACACCTAAGAGGTCTTTCACCGTGGCGTCAGGAGAGACGGTGACGACTGCACCAGTGGGCTTTGCCTTGAGAACCTCGGTGATCTTCATCAACAACTCCTCGCGCTGGGGTCTGTGAGTTTTTCAGGCTAGCCGTCGCAGGGGGTTGAGTCGAGGATGACTCTTAAGAATTGGGATGAACTCTGTTACTCGAAGTCGTGGCGAGCCGAGCGCATGGCTTCGAGGTCGTAGACCTCACCATTGCCCCGATCATCGTGTGGGTCATGGCTAGGCACTGTGCCCAAGAAGGCCAAGGCCTGGTCGTGCAGGCGACCGTTTGAGGCCAAGACGTTGCCGCCGTGAGGCCCTGGCGTGCCGTCGAGAGAGGTGAAGATGCCCCCGGCCTCGCGCACGATGATGTCGAGCGCCGCCATGTCGTAAAGCTCAAGGGACGGCTCGGCCGCCAGATCGACGGCTCCCTCGACAAGAAGCATGTAGGACCAGAAGTCGCCGTACGCCCGGGTGCGCCAGCAGCGCCGAGACAGTGACAAGAACTCTTCGTAGCGTCCGATCTCATCCCAACCCTCGATGGAGGAGTAGGAGAACGACGCATCTTCGAGCCGGGAGACATCAGAGACCTGGCAGCGGGTGGCGTTGAGCAACGAGCGACCGGTCCAGGCGCCGTCGCCAAGTGAGGCCCACCAGCGACGGTTCAACATGGGCGCAGAGACAACCCCTAGCACCACTTCGTCATCGACCAGCAACGAAATCAAGGTGGCCCACACAGGCACGCCGCGCACGTAGTTCTTCGTGCCATCAATGGGGTCAACGACCCACTTGCGGTTGCTGCTGCCGGTGGTGCCACGCTCTTCGCCATAGAACGAGTCACGCGAACGCACCCGTGACAAGGTGGCGCGCATCGCGTCCTCAACGGCTCGGTCAGCGTCGGTGACTGGGGTCAGGTCTGGCTTGGTCATCACGTGCAAGTCGAGGGCCTTGAACCGCGTGGTGCTCAACGAATCTGCGTCATCTGCCAAGACGTGAGCAAGGCGCAGGTCATCGGTATATGTGGAGGCCATGGGAGTCAGGCTAGACCAGGGTGAGCCCCTGATCGTGGACCCGGGTGCTCTAGTAGTCGCGCATTGCGCGCGAGGCCAAAAGCCTGCGGTACGACGCCACCCGATCGGCAATTTCATCGGCCTCATCGAGCGCGCATTCGGGCTCGTCGCTCTCATGGGTGCAACCGCGGGGACACCCAAGGGCCGCGTCGGCTAAGTCGGGGAACGCCTCAATCAAGCGGCGGGGTTCGACGTGTGCCAAACCGAACGACCGAATGCCTGGTGTGTCCACGATCCAGCCCCCTTCCGGGAGCGGCAACAGCACAGCACTGGTGGAGGTGTGTCGACCCCGACCTGTCACCGCATTGACGTGTCCGGTCTCGCGGTGCGCTGCTGGCACGAGGGCGTTCACCAACGTCGATTTCCCCACACCGCTATGCCCCAACATCACGCTGGATTTGCCGGCTAAAGCCGCGCGCAGCGGGTCGAGGTCGCCGCCGCGCTGGGTGACCACGTAGGGCATGTCGAGTGGGGCAAATACGGAGAGCAGTTCAGCCGGTGATGCCAGGTCAGCTTTCGTGAGGCACAACAGGGGAGTCATGCCGGCGTCGTAGGCAGCGACCAGTGCTCGATCGATCAAGCCGGTGCGAGGTTCTGGGTCAGCAAGTGCAGTCACGATGACAAGTTGTTCGGCGTTAGCAACAATCACGCGCTCGACGGGGTCGTCATCATCGGCCGTGCGTCGCAGGACTGTGCTGCGCTCGAGCACCTCGACAATGCGAGCAAGCGAGCCATCTCGCCCGCTCACGTCGCCCACGATGCGCACCTGATCGCCCACAACCACGCCTTTGCGACCTAGCGGTCGTGATTTCATCGCAGTCACCGCGACTCCATCGACCAGGCAGCTCATCCGACCGCGATCCACGGCGACGACCACGCCCACGACGGCATCGTCGTGCGTGGGACGCTGTTTGGTGCGAGGCCTGGTCCGGCGTCGTGGCCGGTCGTAGGACTCGTAGTCGTGCTCGTCGTATCGCGCCAAGCTTTAGCCCTCAAACATGCTTTCCCACACCTGGGCGAACCCAGGGAATGTCTTGGAGGTAGTGGCCACATTTTCGACCTGCACGCCGGCGACTGCGGCGCCGATGATCAGTCCGGCATGAGCCATCCGATGGTCGGCATAAGTGTGAAACACGCCCCCGTGCAGGGTGGCCGGTGAGATCTCCAGACCGTCGTCAGTCTCAACAACTCTCGCGCCTAGTCCAGTCAGTTCGGCCGCGAGAGCCGCCAGTCGGTCTGTCTCATGCCCGCGGATGTGGGCGATTCCGCGCAGTCTGCTGGGGGTGTCGGCGAGCGCGCATAGCGCCGCAATGGCCGGGGTGAGTTCGCCGTGGTCGTGCAGGTCGGCGTCGATGCCGGTGATCGCTCCAGTGCCGCTGATCTGGAGGCCAGCCTCGGTGCGACTGAACCTGGCACCCATCTGGGCGAGAACCTCACGCAGGTGGTCGCCGGCTTGGGTGGTCTGCTCGGGCCAGTCTCGGATCACCACCGTGCCGCCAGCAATCATCGCCAGCATCAAGAACGGTGCTGCATTGGAGAGGTCTGGCTCGATCACCAGGTCGCGTCCAGCGATGGGTCCAGGGGCCACCTGCCACTGGTGTGCTCCGTCGACTACCTCGACTCCACGGGCACGCAAGCACGCGACCGTCATGTCGATGTGGGGCAGGGAGGGCACGGGCGCGCCAATGTGGAGTACGTCGACGCCCTCGTCGTACTTTGCTCCGGCTAGGAGCAGAGCCGAGACGAACTGGCTGCTCGCGCTGGCATCAATCTGGGCGCGGCCGCCGGGCACTGATCCGCGACCATGCACGGTGAAGGGCAGTGTGGGGCCGCCGCTGACCTGGACGCCAAGATGACCGAGACCGGAAAGCACCTCAGCCATGGGTCGCACCCGGGCATGCGCATCGCCATCGAACGCCGTGTCACCGGTTGCGAGTGCGGCGACCGGTGGCACAAACCGCATCACAGTTCCGGCCAGGCCGCAGTCGATCTGGGTGCCACCGCGCAACTCCGCCGGTGTGATTGGCCAGTCGGTGCCGGACGTGTCGATGCCCGCACCGAGGGAGCGCAACGCTGCGGCCATGAGTTCGGTGTCGCGAGAGCGCAGTGCGCGGCGCAACACCGAAGGACCGTCGGCGAGAGAGCCGAGCAAGAGTTCGCGGTTGGTGAGCGACTTGGAGCCGGGCAGCGTGACAGTTGCATCAACAGCCACCTGGGCATGAGGGGCCAACCACAAGTCACTGGACGGGGTTGGGTTCACGCGGGTGAGCCTATCCGCGCGGGCTGGGTCGGGCTCAGGGGATCGTCACCGACGCGGAGTTGTTGCCAAGGTCAGAGTCGGTGTATCCCGAAGGCACTGCAATATCAAAGCTCACCGTGCCGCTGTTGGCGCCGTTGTTGACCGCGTTGACGATGCCTGTGTCGGAAGTCGTGGTGATCGTGCAGGTGTAGGCCTTGCCAGAAGGCGCACAGCTGGCGCTGGTCACCGTGAGACTCACTCCACTCCCACTAACGGTGAGGTCGGTGCTTGCGCCTGCGGGGAGTCCGGTGACCTTCCAGATCACATCATTTCCAGTACTCAGCCCAGCGAACACCATGGCGTCAATGACGGTCGGCGTAGGAGTGCCCGTTGGGGTGCCTGTGGGGGTCCCAGTTGGGGTGCCTGTGGGGGTTCCGGTTGGTGTGCCCGTGGGAGTGCCAGTCGGGGTTCCGGTTGGTGTGCCAGTGGGAGTGCCAGTCGGGGTTCCGGTTGGTGTGCCCGTGGGCGTGCCTGTG
>CALMMO010000292.1 GCA_937868455.1 uncultured Marmoricola sp. | reverse complement strand
ACGTGGCTGTCTTTTCGGGCACCCACACCTTGGGTGTGCACGCGAGCGCTACGGGAGAGGGAGCCGTGGCCTGCGGCAACCTGTTGGCCGATCCCGGCGTGCCTGCGGCCATGATCGCCGCATTTGAAGCCGACCCCGAGGCCGATTTGGGCGACCGCTTGCTCGCAGCGCTGGCTGGTGCCCTCGATGCAGGCGGCGAAGCCGGCCCCGTGCACTCAACGGGGCTGCTCATCGCCGAAGACCAGGCCTGGCCGTTGACAGATTTGCGCGTCGATTGGCACGACGATCCGGTCGGCCAGTTGCAGGCAGCCTGGGCGGTGTGGAAGCCACAAGCCCATGAGTACGTCGGGCGCGCACTCAACCCGGCACAGTCACCCTCCTACGGAGTTCCTGGTGATCAGTGACCTCAAAGCCCGCGCACACCAGGTGATCACTGACCACACCGACTCGCTCATCGCCTTGTCGCGGCAACTCCACGGCGATCCTGAGGTTGCCTGGCAGGAGCACCGAGCCTGCGCCGCTGTCTCCGCACAACTGAGCAAGCACGGCTTTGAGGTCGAATCGAACTACCTAGGGCTGCCCACAGCATTTCGAGCCACCAAGGGAACCGGCTCGCGTCGGGTCGCAGTCTTCGCTGAGTACGACGCGCTACCTGGCCTTGGGCATGCCTGTGGCCACAACTTGATCGCGGCGATCGCGGTGGGTGCGGGCGCTGCTATTTCCCAGGTTGCTGACCACCTTGACCTCACTGTCGAGGTCTATGGCACCCCAGCCGAGGAGGGCGGCGGCGGCAAGATCGAACTCTTGGAACGTGGCGCCTTTGTCGGCCTCGATCTGGCCATGCTGGCCCATCCCGCTCCCGTCGATGTGGCCGAAGCCGAGCCCTTCGCGGTGTCGCACTCCAAGGTGAGTTACCAAGGCAAGGCGGCGCACGCGGCGGCGTACCCAGAAATGGGGGTGAACGCCGCAGATGCGTTCACGATCGCCCAAGTGGCCATTGGGCTGTTGCGCCAACAACTGCCACCCAGCGTGCGCGTGCACGGGGTCATCACCCAAGGCGGCCAGGCGCCCAATGCGATCCCGGAGAACACCGAAGGCAGGTGGTACGTCCGGGCCGCAGATCTAGATGAACTGGCCCAGGTTGAGGACAAAGTTCGTCGCTGCTTTGAGGCGGGCGCGCTCGCCACAGGGTGTGAGTTGAGCATTGAAGCCGAGAGCAAGCCGTACGCGCAGATGCGCACCGACGACATTGCCCTGGATGCCTACCGGCTCAACGCTCAAACGTTGGGACGTGTGTTTAGCGATGACCCGATCCAGCGCCGAATGAATCGAGCCTCGACCGATATGGGCAACGTGTCCGCGGTCGTGCCGTGCATTCATCCCTACGTCGGAATTGGCAGTTGGCCGGCGCTGAACCACCAGCGCGAGTTTGCTGACCACTGCGCTGGACCCGCTGCGGAGCAGGCCCTCACTGATGCAGCCACTGCCCTGGCCTGGACAGCAATCGACGTATTTTCTCGAACGAGTGATGGAGGAAAGCCATGAGTGTGGAGCGTGTCGAAGTGGTGGTCGTGGGAGCCGGTCAGGCTGGCCTCGCCATGTCTGAACACCTCACCCACCTTGGCATCAGCCACCTTGTGCTGGAGCGCGGCGAGATTGCGCACCGTTGGCGACACGAACGCTGGGACTCCTTGGTGACCAACGGGCCCCTGTGGCACGACAGGTTCCCATCGCTGGCATTTGAAGGCGCCCCTGACAGTTTCGCGACGAAAGACGAGGTCGCCGACTACTTCGTGCAGTTCGCCGATGCCACCGACTCGCCCGTGCGCACGGGGGTTGAAGTGACCAGGGTGGCCCGCCGCGAAGGTGCTCGGGGTTTCGCGGTCACCACATCTGCCGGGCTAATCGAGGCCGACTTCGTGGTGAGCGCGACTGGTGCATTCCAGGTGCCCGTGATCCCGCCCATCGTGCCTGAAGGCACCGTTGCCACCCAGATCCATTCCAGTTCCTACCGCAACCCTGACCAGTTGCCTCCAGGTGCAGTTCTCGTGGTGGGGGCCGGGTCGTCCGGCGTACAAATTGCTGATGAGTTGCGACGCGCTGGACGCGAGGTCTACTTGTCGGTCGGTCCACACGACCGGCCTCCTCGCAGCTACCGGGGTCGTGACTTCTGCTGGTGGTTGGGCGTGCTCGGCCTGTGGGATGCCGCAACTCCCGCCGAAGGCGCCGAACACGTCACCATCGCCGTCAGTGGCGCCCGCGGCGGCCACACGGTCGACTTCCGCGACCTAGCCCAGATCGGCATCCACCTTTTGGGTCGTACGACGTCCTGCGTCGATGGCACCCTCCACGTCGGCGCCGACCTGGCCGACAACATCGCTGCCGGAGACGCCAGCTACTTGGGTTTGCTGCAAGCAGCAGATGAGTACGTCGAGCGCTTCGGCCTCGATCTGCCAACAGAGCCTCAGGCTCACGTGTTGGGCCCGCTGCCTGAGTCAGTGACATCCCCCCAACTGACGTTGGATCTCGCCGCCGCTGGCGTGAGCAGCATTGTCTGGGCAACTGGGTTCACCACCGACTACGCCTGGCTCGATGTGGATGCCTTCGACGAATCAGGCAAACCCGAGCACCGGCGCGGGGTCACCGCCGAACCTGGCGTCTACTTCCTGGGGCTCCCCTGGCTTTCGCGTCGGGGATCAAGCTTCATCTGGGGCGTGTGGCATGACGCGAAGTTCCTCGCAGACCAGATCGCCATTCAGCGCAGCTATCGCGACTATCAGCCCTAGGAAACCCATTCCCATGGGCGCACCGGGGCGTTGATGATCAACCAGGTTTGCAGGTCGCGATCAAGGCCGGTGAGCACCAGCACGCCCACGAGCACGAACACCCAGCCAAGACCTCGTCTAAACCAACTCTCGGGCTCGGCTAGCCACCGAGCTCCGGAGAACGCGCGTCGCCCAGCTAGTGCCACCAACAGGAGCGCCCCGACAAGGCCTACGACGTAACTGATCAACAGCACGAGCCCCTTCACCGGCGTCGCAGGCAACACCGTCACGATCAGATAGCCATACAGCGGGCTGCACGAGGAAAACACAGGCCCCAGTGCCGCACCCGTGAGCACAGCGCCCAGCACCCCGTCGCGCTGCCGAGCAGCGACGAGTCCCTGGTGGGCGCGATCCTGCAGGCCCATGCGGCTAGAAATCTGGTTCCACAACCGCGGGAATGCCGAGACCAACCCGAGTGCGATCAGCAAGACCCCGGAGATGATTGACCACACCTGCGCAGGGATGTCGATCAAGATGGTTGATGCCTTGAGCAGCAACGTGAAACCCAAAACGGACGCGCCCAAACCGGCAGCGATCCACCACACTCGACGCTGACCCCCGGTGAGCGAACCACCCACGATCACAGGCAGCAGTGGCAGAACACACGGCGCCAGTGTGGTGAGCACTCCCGCCAGGAGCGCGGTGAAGACAGCGCTCACGCGAGTTTCTCGGCGATCTCCTTGCCCGACTTCGCACCGGACCAGATCTTGAGCTTGGCGCCCTTGGCATCCACGGCCACGAAGGTGTGCTGCACGGTCACGCCGTACTTCTTCTTGAGGTCGGTCATCGTGTCGTAGTCGACCTTCACGACGGTAATCCCCTCAGGAACTCCGTCAGTGACCAGTGCGGCGTCCGCGCTTTGGCAACTCGGGCACCAGGTGGCGTGGAAGAACAGCACGACCTTGGTGTCGGAGTACGCCGCCGGGTCTGCCTTGTATTTGTCGTAGCCGATGTAGCTACCAGCCACCTCAGCCTGGGTCTCTTGAGACTGCGAGGGCGACGGTGTCGGCGCAGCCGACTGTGGCTGGGCGTCCGATCCAGACTTCGTTTCGGTGGCCGCACCGCAGGCTGCCAAACTCGCGGACAGGGTCAGCGCAGCGAGTGCCGACAAAGCGGCCTTACCCAATGAGGTCGTCATGCCTCAAGCCTCTCTGATGCCTCGCCTGCGGCCAAGAGCCCAGGTCTTACGAACTGATGACGCCACCTGTTCGGCTTTCCTCGAGACATCCCTTGCCCGGGCAGCCCGCAACGTCATACGAAACGATCCCTAGGACGACCGCAACGTATGACGTCCAGCCCAGTGTCATACGACCCAAGCGCTATTGCGACCGCACCGTATGACGCATCGACCCGGCGTTGCATAAGCCAGGGCGGCGGTCTCCCCGACTAGTTTGCGCCCCATGGCCACACGTCGGCGTAGCGCGATCTACGCCCGCCGTCGCAAGCGTCGACTGGATGCGCAAACTCACGATCTGACCGACAGCGACTGGAACATGCTGCTTGAGTCATGGGGTGGATGTGCGTACTGCGACGCCACGAGCACCGAAATGCAGCGCGATTGCGTGCTCCCAATTTCTCGGGGTGGGCGCTACACCGTGACCAACGTCGTGCCAGCTTGCCGCTCTTGCAACGCCAGCAAATGCAACCATGAGGTCACCACCTGGATGCGCCGCAAGAAGCTAGATGAGCGCGCCTTCTTGGTAAGGCGAGCCGACATCGCCACTCTGCTCGCTCAACAGGAGTAGCCCATCGAACCAGCTAGGTGCTGGATCGATGGACCTTGACAAGGTAACTTGGAGTCGTGGATCGACCAATCATCGCGCAGTCCGCACTGAAGCACGGGCTGAGCGAAGATGAGATCCTCCACGCCTACCGCAACCCGATCCGCGCCTGGGACTTAGGCGACGGACTTACGATGATCATCGGAGCTAACCGAGCTGCGCTGGTCCTAGAGGTCGGCTACATCCAGGGCACGACGGCCGTGGTCATCGTCCACGCCATGAGGGCCCGCGACAAGTTCCTGAGGTGATGACCATGCCCCGCACAGTAGACGAGATCCTTGCTCACGCCGACGAGCTCGCCGCACGCTTCGAGGACTACGAACCCAAGCCCGGCGACGAGTTAGACATAGACGCCGTGAGCCAGCTCCGAGCCGCAGTGACACAGCAGTCAGCCGCGGAAAGGCACCTGATCGACGCCGTCAAGACGGCACGCGAAGCGGGCATGTCCTGGGCATCTATCGGCACGTTTCTCGGCACCTCCGGCGAAGCAGCCCGACAGCGGTACGGCGCACGCGTCGCTTGACGCCTAGCCCGTTGCTCCAGGCCTGCTTCCTTACTGCTCCTTTGACCTGCGTTTGCAAGTGCTCAGACGTTGAAGCGGAAAGATCACGCGGGGTTTCGGTGGTTGACGGTCATGATCGGTCGATGCTGAAAAGCGCCGTCTGACCTGCGGAAACGCGACCTCGGGGCCGTTGGACGTCGTCTTACGGAGACACGAGCTGAAGCATCGGGCTCGTGGTGGCGAAGGTTGTTTAGGGCACGTCAGCCCACCTAGACGAGCCAGCCCCCAGGGATATCCCGCTCTTGCGGAGTCAGCCCCTTGGAACTTCCGATCCGGCGTTGCATAGCCCAGGGCAGCGGTCTCCCCGGATAGTTTGAGCCGCATGGCCACACGTCGGCGTAGCGCGATCTACGCCCGCCGTCGCAAGCGTCGACTGGATGCGCAAACTCACGATCTCACCGACAGCGACTGGGGCATGTTGCTTGAGTCATGGGGTGGATGTGCGTACTGCGGCGCCACGAGCACCGATCTGCAGCGTGATTGCGTGCTCCCGATTTCTCGAGGCGGGCGCTACACGGTGACCAACGTCGTTCCGGCCTGTCGATCGTGCAACGCCAGCAAATGTAACCACGAGGTCACCACCTGGATGCGCCGCAAGAAGCTAGACGAGCGCGCCTTCTTGGTACGGCGAGCCGACATCGCCAGCATCATCGCCCATCTGGGGTAGCGAACAGAACCTGCTCATTTGCGTGTCCGTCGTACTCCACCGCATTACGTCACGCATAGGCGTCACGCCGGTGCCGGACGCTCACTACGCGCACAGCAACCCGGTCCTCGTGAATCGTGTAGATGACCCGGAATTCCCCACGGCGCGCGGAGTAGGAGCCCTCCAATTCGTCTCGCAAGGGCTTACCAACGCGGTAAGGGTTCTCGGCCAGAACTGAGAAGATGAACTCCGCACAGGCCGCCGCCACAGCTTCGGGCAACTCAAGTTCCAGCGCACGCCGGGCCCCTGGCGACAGGAATATCGCGTAAGTCACGAACGCAGACGGCCCGCCGCACGAAGTTCAGCGGCGACAACGTCTCCGGCGATCCACTCGTCGTCAGTCAACGACTCCGCTTCGCGAATGTCAGCCATGGTGGCCGCATCCCCCAGGATGTCGAGAGTCTCCATCAGCGAGTCGTAGTCGTCCGCACTCATCAAAACCGCGGCCCGCCGCCCGTTCTTGGTGACCTCGACCCGCTGATGTGTGCGCTCCGCCTCGTCGACCAACTTGGAGAGGTTGGCCCGCACATCAGCAATAGGCAGAGTGGTCATGTACAGAATTCTAGCGCGAATCTCGATAGATCTAAACGTTGAAGCGGAACTCCACGACGTCACCGTCGGCCATGACGTAGTCCTTGCCTTCCATGCGCACCTTGCCGGCGGCCTTGGCAGCAGCCATGGACCCGGTTGCGACCAGGTCGTCGAAGCCGACCACTTCGGCCTTGATGAACCCGCGCTGGAAGTCGGTGTGGATGACGCCGGCGGCTTCGGGTGCGGTGGCGCCCTTCTTGATGGTCCAGGCACGAGCCTCTTTGGGGCCAGCGGTTAGGTAGGTCTGCAGACCGAGGGTGTCGAAGGCGACTCGAGCAAGTTCGTGCAGACCAGGCTCCGCCACACCCATCTCGTGCAGCATCTCCAGCGCCTCAGCGTCATCGCCGAGTTCAACGAGCTCGGCCTCGAACTTCGCATCCAAGAAGATCGCCTCGGCCGGGGCCACGAGCGCCCGCATCTTGTCTTTGAGGTCCTCATCGAAGAGCTCGTCGGAGTCACAGTTAAAGACAAAGAGGTACGGCTTCGCGGTCATCAGTGAGAGTTCACGCAACGCTTCCCGATCGATCTTGGTCGCGATGATCGGGGTGCCTTCGTCGAGCGCGGCTTTGGCTTCCTTTGCTGCTGCCAGTACGGCGACCGCGTCCTTGTTGTTGCGAGCCTCCTTCTCAAGCCGCGGGATTGCTTTCTCCACGGTCTGCAAGTCGGCCAACATCAACTCGGTCTGGATAGTTGTGATGTCACTGGCTGGGTCGACGCGCCCATCGACGTGGGTGACGTCCTCATCTCGAAACACTCGGGTCACCTGGCAGATGGCAGCCGACTCGCGAATGTGTGACAAGAACTTGTTGCCCAAGCCTTCGCCCTGGGAGGCCCCAGCGACGATGCCGGCGATGTCGACAAACTCCACCGTTGCGGGGAGCAACCGCGCCGAACCGAAGATTTCGGCCAGCTTGTCGAGTCGCTCATCGGGAACTCCTACGACCCCAACATTGGGTTCGATGGTGGCGAACGGATAGTTCGCAGCCAAGACGTCGTTCTTGGTTAGCGCGTTGAAAAGGGTCGACTTGCCTGCATTGGGGAGTCCGACGATGCCAATAGTGAGTGCCACGTGGGCGAAGTCTAGGCGCGGTGCAGGACCAGCGCCGAATCCCCGGCCAGGAGTTTGCCGCGATGTCCCCACGCATAGGTGAGCACGAGCACCGAGAAGATCGCTGTCATCACGACGATGAAGAGTTCGAAGTACCCGCCCGCACCCGTGCTGAAGACCCCGTTTTCGAGATCAAAGAGCGTGTCCATCGAGAACAAATAGACACCCGAACTCCCCGCGCAGATCAGCCAGAACATCGCGATGGGTCGGCGCTTGGCCATGGCCCACAAGCTGAAAACGCAGGTCAACCCCAGCCACAGGTCTGCCGCCGGGAACGCATTTTCAAACATGTAATAGCCCTCGGAGTCGAGGCTCGCGATCCAGTCGCGTCGGGTGAACCAGATGGCCCAATAGACGACGTCGAGCACAATCGCGATGATCAGTGCTGTTTGGACCGCTCTGCGCATATGCGCATATAAACACAAGGTGATGCGCGTGGTCTCGCTTCTGGCACTCAATATTGCGGCCGCACCGAAGACTCGGGCGCGCAATCTGCTCGAATGGCTCTGGGTGCAACCCGAAGATATCTGGGTGCTCAGCGACCTAGGCAGCGGCGAAGGAGCCCGCCTGATCCTTGAGGTGTGCCAAGCCGCCGACTACTGCGTCATACGTAGTGAGAAGGTCGCAATCATCGATCGCACCTCGACTGCGACAGCCCTGCCAACGACTTCTCCGCGCACGGCGGCGGCTCACATCGCTGGCATGCGCCTCCTCGGTGTGTACGGCGCAGCCAGCGACCCAGTGAGGTACTCCAACTCCTCCCAGCGCCGCACCAAACGTGAGTGGCTCAGCGAGTTCGAGCCCATGCTCAATGAGTACGACGTGGTCATCGGTGACCTCAACATCGCCCCGACCAAGTCGTTGCCCTATGTGCTGGAGGAGGAGGTTGCGCTCTATGACCGCAAGCCGCTGCGCGATGCCTGGGGGTCAGCACCTGATGAGCCAAGCTGGGTCGACCACACCGGAGTTGGGGTGCGCTACGACCAGGCGTGGGTCAGCGACCGAGTCACAGTCCGCTCATGCACTTTGGAGCATGAGCCACGACTCGGGGGCCTCACCGACCACTCGGCACTGCGGGTTGACCTAGCCATTCCCTGAGGGTGACTTGCCCCAGATCAGCCGCGTTTGAGCGTGCCGATCTTGAAGCCAGCCAAGGTGCCCGCAACCTTGTCGTTGCCTCCGTGTTGTTCCACGAAGTCTTCGGTCTCGTCTTCACCACACAGTTCCGCGATGGCCTCTTGGCCACCTGGGTGTCGACTCACCCAGTCGGTGAGGTCATAGACCCCGCCGTTGATGATCGTCCAGCAGTCGTTGCTCGAACGGTGACGCTTGACCTGGGATGCCGTAATCGCACGGTCGCTGTTGGGCGCCGGGTCGGCTGCTGGCGCTGCACCCACGAGTGGGCCGAGCAAGAACTCCTGCAGGCGATCCGTTGGGCCTGCCGACGTGCCGTGCTGCCCGCGGAAAGCCGCCGAACCATCGGTGCCGCACAGGCCCTCAATGGGCTGGGCCCCACCTGGATGCCGTGATGCCCAAGCGGTGAGGTCATAGACCTTGCCTTCGATGGAGGTCCAGCAATCTGTTGCCGAGTTGTGTCGGGCGACCTCCTCAGCGGTCAGCGCCGCTCCACCCGAGGTCACCGGCTCCGACTTGGGTGCGATGCGCTCTTTCCAAGCAGCTTGCGCGCCGCTGTGGCCAGTCATGACTGTCAACACCAACACCGCGAGCGCTAACAAAGCCGCCAGGCCACCGGCGAGTTTGCTAAGCACCTGGCTGCGACGACCCGCGAAGTACCAAAGCATCGTGACAACCGCGAGTACGACCGAAACGAAGGTCAGTCGCTCGCCCAACTCGCCATGCTCCTCTGGCAACCCCACGCGGGCGGCAAGTGCTTCACCTGATTGCACCGAGACGAACGCAG
>CALMMO010000291.1 GCA_937868455.1 uncultured Marmoricola sp. | reverse complement strand
TCAGTGGTCGCCTGGCCCAAGGAGTACGGCGGGCGCGAAGCCTCGCTCGTGCAATGGGTGATCTTTGAAGAGGAGTATTACCGCGCGGGCGCACCAGGCCGGGTGTCCCAAAACGGCATCTTCTTGCTGGCTCCGATCCTTTTCGAGCACGGCACCAAAGAGCAACAAGACCGGTTCTTGCCCGACATGGGAGCCGGGCGCACGATCTGGGCTCAGGCATGGAGTGAGCCAGAAGCTGGCTCAGATCTGGCCTCATTGAAGGCCAGCGCGACCCGAGACGATGAGCGTGGAGGCTGGGTTCTCAACGGTCAAAAGACCTGGTCCTCGCGAGCCAGTTACGCGCACTGGGGATTTGGCCTATTCCGCTCCGACCCGAGCGCACAGCGACACCGCGGACTCACCTACTTCATGTTCCCCCTCGATGCACCAGGGGTGACGGTCCGGCCCATCGCCCAACTCGACGGTGAAGCCGGGTTCGCCGAAATCTTCCTCGACGAGGTTTTCGTGCCCGACTCTGATGTCTTGGGCGATCCAGGTGATGGCTGGCGCGTTGCCATGAGCACGACCGGCAACGAGCGAGGCCTCTCACTGCGCTCACCGGGCCGCTTCTTGGCCACCGCTGACCGGCTGCTTGCCCAGTGGCAGCAGTCAGGCTCACCTGCAGAGCACGCAGCTGCCGTAGCCGACGGCTGGATCAAAGCTCGGGCCTATCAGCTTTACACCTGGGGCACCGTGACGCGACTAGCGTCCGGTGGCGACATGGGCGCGGCCGGTTCAGTCAACAAAGTGTTCTGGTCCGAACTCGATATCGCTTTGCACGAATGCGCCATCGATCTGCAAGGCGCCGCGGGTGAGCTAGAGAGCCGTTGGCAAGACGGCTATCTGTTCTCCCTCTCAGGCCCCATCTACGCCGGCACCAACGAGATCCAGCGCAACATCATCGCCGAGCGCATCCTCGGCCTCCCCCGCGAAGTGCAGGTCAACCGATGAGATTTGAGCCAACTCCTGAGCAAGCGGAGTTCGCTCACTCCCTGGGCGAACTCATGGTGCGTGCCGACTCGGTCACCGTCGCGCGGCGCTGGGCTGAGGGCGACACCGCGCCAGGCAAAGCACTGTGGAGCCGCCTTGCCGATCAGGGTGTGTGCGCACTCATCGTGGCCGAAGATGACGGCGGCCTGGGTGGCACCGATGCCGATCTCGCCATGGCCTTCGAGACCTTGGGTTACCACCTTGCGGTTGGACCGTGGATCGAGTCAGCGGCCTATTTGGCCTCTGCATTGACTGGGCCCGAACTCGAAGCAGTCGCAGCAGGTGAAATGGCCACGCTGAGCGTTGCTGAGTTGGCGCCGTACTGCGACGCCGCGGGCGTCAGCGAGCACGTGTTCTGTGTCACCGACGAGGGCCTGCACCGCGGCGAGACCACCGGCACTCCCCTGCACTCGGTTGACACCACCAGGCTGTTGAGCTCACTGAGCCCAACCCAGCCACTGACCAGTGGTGACCTCGATCTCGCCGCCAATCGAGCAGTCCTGGCCGCTTCGGCACACTTGCTTGGTGCTGGCGAACGCCTGCTCAGTGACGCGGTTGAGTACGTCAAACAACGCCGTCAATTTGGCCGAGAGATTGGCTCCTACCAAGCAATCAAGCATCAACTCGCCGACGCCCGGATCGCACTCGATTTCGCGCGCCCATTGGTATGGGGGGCAGCACTTCAACTCGACGACCTCAACGCCAGCGCAGCCAAGCTCTCTGCCCAACGCGCTGCCTACCTGACCGCGCGCACCGCACTTCAAGTCCATGGCGCCATCGGCTACACCGCTGAATACGACCTCGGGTTGTGGTTCGCCCGCGTGCGCGCCCTCAGCAGCACCTGGGGCACCGACCTGTGGCACCAACAACGAGTCCTCAAGCATGTGAGTAGCCAATGATGACGACACGCTCAGCTGAGGCTGAGGAACTGATTTCGATCACCAACGCGCTGCTCGGCAAGCGTGCCACCAGTGAAGCCGTTCGAGCCGCTCAGGCCAGCGACATCGGCTACGACGCGCAATTGTGGGCGACCTTGTGCGAACAGATTGGTGTGGCTGCCCTCCCCCTTCCTGAGGAGTACGACGGCGCCGAGGCGAGCCTCAACGAGACCGGTGCGGTGCTAGAAGCACTGGCTTATCACCTCGTGCCTACACCGCTGTTCACGAGCACTCTGGCCCAGTGCGCGGTGCTCCTGTGGGGCACTAACCAGGCTCGCACTGAGTTCTTGCCCCGCATGGCCAGCGGCGAGGTGGCCACCGTGATGTGGCCCGGCTTGGCCGATGGCGCCCTGCTTAACCCCAGTTCCTCACTCATCTTCGCCGTGGATCAGGGCCAACTGTGTGCCGTGGCTGAGCCCGAGATCGCGCCTGAGGCAACCATGGACCAAGGCGTGCGCATCGGGCGGCTCACCGGCGGCAGCAGGGTTGTGATTGGCGATGGGGTAGATGCCGATGCACTCACCGCTATCGCTCGCGCACTTCTCGCTGTCATGGCGAGCGGTGTGGCCGCGCGCGGGCTCGACATGACCAATGCCTACGTCAAGGAGCGGGTGCAGTTTGGTCGGCCCATCGGGTCGTTCCAGGCGATCAAACACCGGCTGGCTGATTGCTTAGTGCTGGTCGAGGCTGGTCGAAGTGCTTCCTGGGCCGCACTGGCCGCAGCGGCTGACTTCGTCGCTGGTCCATCGCCAGCAGCACGCGAGTCGTTAGTCGCAATCGCCCGCGTGGCGTCGTCGTACTGCAATGAAGCGGTGGCTCACATCGCCTCAGAGACTGTGCAACTTCACGGCGGCATCGCCATCACCTGGGAACACGATGCGCACTTGATCTTTAAGACCGCCCACACCCTGGGCGCGCTTGCCGGTGCGCCGCACGCGGTGCGCAACGAAATGGATCGCTAAGCCCGCTTGAATCGCTGCATCAGCGTGGACGCCATGCCCCACACCAGTGCGATGACCGCTGCGAGAAGCAAGAGAAACTTCACGCTCGCGAACGCTGAGGCAATCCCGATCAGTGCGTGAGAGCCGCTCAAGGCGATCAGCATCGAGATGTTCTCGAGGTAGTCAAGAGCACCCGCGACGAGCACACCCAAGGTCAGTGGTTTCGCCCACCGCGCAAGCACACCGTGAGCTCTGCCCAACACCAACCTGAGGGCGCCGACAATCATGAGGCAGTAGGAAGGGACAAAGGCGAAGTCCCACCAAATTTGCTTTCTCGCAGCGTCTAACCCGACGGTTCCCCAGTCGTTGAGGATTTGTTGGAGCCGCGTGGGAGTCCAGGCCAACTCCAGATCAACGATTCCGTGCCCGCGGGCGGCCATCACGGTTTCGAGTGGCCCAAGGCCCACTGCGTACAACCCAATAACCGCGATGAGACCAATAACAAGCTTTGAGCGATCAGACACGCGCCAAACCCTAACTGGTGGGTGGCACCTGCAAGCCGACAAGGCCTGCCTCGAACGATCGCGGGTCATCGGATGGCTCAATGTGTACGTCGACGTCAACGTGCTCAAATCGCTCGCCCAAACGAGCTTCAACCAGTTCAGCCAGGTCGTGACCACGCTGCACCGACCACTCCCCTGGCACCAACATGTGCATCGAGATGAAGCGTTGGTGGCCCGCCTCGCGGGTGCGCACCCCGTGGAAGTGCACCTCACTGGTCGCGAACTCCTCCAACGTGGCGATGACTGCATCGGCGTCCTCAGTCGGGAAGGCCCGGTCCATCAACCCATCAACCGACTGGCTGATCAGGTGGTAGCCGGTCCAAATAATGTTGAGGCCCACCAAGAACGCGATGATCGGGTCAAGTCGCAGCCAACCGGTCAGCGCCACCAGCATGACTCCGAGCACGACACCGACAGAGGTCCACACATCGGTGAGGAGGTGCTTGCCATCGGCAGTCAGGGTGATCGACCGCTCTTCGCGACCGACGTTGATGAGTTTCCACGCGACCAATCCGTTGATCACTGAGGCAAAGACCGAGACTCCCAGACCGATGCCGACGTTCTCAATGGGTTGAGGATCAAGAAATCGCTGCACGGCGCTGTAGATGATGAAGATGGCAGCGACGAAGATCATGATTCCCTCGACCACCGCCGAGAAGTACTCCGCTTTGGCGTGCCCATAGGGGTGCTCTGCGTCGGCTGGCTGTGCCGCAACCCGCAGCGCGATCAAGGCGACGACTGCCGCCACGAGGTTGACCACAGACTCAGCCGCATCAGAGAGCAGCCCGACTGAGCCGGTCAAGAAATAGGCGCCGGTCTTCAAGCCGATGGTCAACACAGCCGCAGCAATGGATAGCCAGGCGAAGCGGGTCAGGTTTTGGCGTGCACTCACGGGGTCAGTGTGGCCTATTTGCTAGCCAAGGAGGTAAACGGCGCCTGAGGCGACCACATTGGGCACAGGAGTGCGGATCGCGAAGCCATCGCGACCCAACGTCACCTGTTCTTGGACCTCAAAACCACGCTCGGCAATGAGCGTCTCCACGTCTCGCAAGCTGGAGAGGTGGATGTTAGGCGTGTCGTACCACGGGTGCGGGATAGCCGACGAAACTGGCATCCGTCCACCGACGAGCAACTGGAACCGGTGTTTCCAGTAGCCAAAGTTCGGCACCGAGATGATGCCCCTGCCTGCGATGCGCTGAACATGGTCAAGCACTCGGTCTGGACGCCGAGTCGTTTGCAGTGTTTGCGACACGATCACTAGGTCGTACGTCGAATCAGCGAACTCCGCGAGGCCGGCAGGATCCTCATCGTCGATATCGACTTCCATGACCGAGACCCCGCGGCGGATCGCCGCAATCAGCGACTCGGGGTCGTTTTCAACCCCCGTCCCACTGCAGCCACGCTGCTGGATCAACGTCTGGAGCAGTTGCCCATCGCCACAGCCAAGATCGAGCACCCGAGCCCCATGTGGGACCAAGCCAGCAATCACTTCGAGATCAGGACGCATGAGCGGCCTCCGAAGCGTGATCGAGAAAGGCCCGGACCGTATCGAGGTAGTCGGGGACCTCGAGCAGGAACGAGTCATGCCCATGCGGTGACGAGATCTCCCGAAATGACGTCGGCACCCCGGCTCGCTCCAAGGTGTGGGCGATACGACGCGAGTGCGAGGTGCTGAAGCGCCAGTCCGAATCGAAGGCAACGACCAAGAACCGCGTCGGTTGGGCAATCACACGAATCAATGCGCCCTGCTCCGCGAAAGGATCGAAGTAGTCCAAGGCGCGGGTGAGGTAGAGGTAGGAAAAGGGGTCGAACCGGTCAAGAAACGTGGAGCCCTGATGCTCCAGATAGGACTCGACGGCAAAATCGACGCCGAACCTCCGCCGTGGTTCGGCCCCATCTTGAATGCGTCGACCAAACTTTTCGGCCATCGCCTGCTCGGAGAGATAGGTGATGTGGGCCATCATCCGTGCGATCGCCAACCCTGTTCGGGGGCCTTCGGCATCAGGAGAGTCCAAGAACAGTCCGTCCTTGAACTCGGGGTCGCCCATGATCGCGGAACGAGCGACTGCTGAGAACGCAATGTTTTGAGCCGATAACCGCGAACTCGCCGCCACGACCACCGCGTGGGCGATCTCCTCGGGAGCATCGAGCGCCCACTGAAGCACCTGCATGCCGCCCAATGACCCACCGACGCCAGCGAGAAGACGCTTCACCCCGAGGTGGGCTAGCAGCGCTCGGTGCACAGTGACGAAATCGCGGATGGAGAGCAGGGGAAAGTTGAGCCCATAAGCACTCCCCGTGCCTGGATCGATCGAGGAGGGCCCGGTTGTCCCGCGACAACCACCTAAGAGGTTGGGGCAGATCACAAAGAAGCGCTCGGTGTCGACCGGCTTGCCTGGCCCGACCATGGTGTCCCACCAACCGGGGTCGACTTCACTTCCACTGGCGTGGGCGTCGCCGGTGAGGGCATGGCAGACAAACACAGCGTTCGAGGCATCTGCATTGAGTTCGCCCCAGGTTTCAAAGGCAACCTCAACGTGCTCTAGGCGCTCGCCGCTCTCAAGCACCAATGGCCGGGCAGCATCGAAAAGCACCACCGTCTTGGTGGTGCTTTCGATGCGGCCCGGTGCCATCAGTGGTTACTTAGCTGCTGCTGCTAGTGCCTGGTCGAGGTCAGCAATGAGGTCCTCGACGTGCTCAATGCCGACCGACAACCGCACCATGTCCTCTGGGACGCCGGCCGCAGCCAACTCATCTGCAGTCAATTGGGAGTGGGTGGTCGTGGCGTTGTGAATCGCCAATGACTTGGCATCGCCGATGTTGGCGAGGTGGGAGAACAATCCCAGTGCCTCGATGAAGCCCTGCCCGGCCTCACGCCCGCCCTTGATGCCAAATGAAACCAAGCCGCCATAGCCACGACCGGTGAAGATCGAATCGGCGATGGCCTTGTTGGGGCTCTCGTCCAATCCTGGGTAGTTGACCCACGAGACAGCCGGGTGCGACTGCAAGTGCTTGGCGACCGCGAGTGCATTGTCACTGTGGCGCTCCATGCGAAGGTGCAGCGTCTCCAGGCCTTGCAAGAACAACCAGGAGTTCATCGGGGTGACCGCGGCGCCAGTGTTACGCAGCAAAACCGTGCGGGCCCGGATGATGTAGGCGAGGTTGCCAACCGCCTCGGTCCAGACCACGCCGTGGTAGGCCGGGTCAGGCTGCGTTAGGCCAGGGAAGCGATCGCTGTGTGCCGCCCAGTCGAATGAACCAGCATCAACGATGACGCCACCAATGGAGGTGCCATGTCCGCCGATGTACTTGGTTGCCGAGTGGATGACGACGTCAACGCCGCTCTCAAAAGGACGGCACAGGTACGGCGTGGGAGCAGTGTTGTCCACGATGAACGGCAAACCCTGGTCGTGGGCTGCCTTCGACCACGCAGCCAGATCGACAACATTGATCGCTGGGTTGCCCACTGTCTCACCAAAGACCAACTTGGTCTTCTCATCCACGTGAGCGGCCAGTTCCTCAGGCTTGCTCGGGTCGACGAACCTGACCTCAATGCCAAACTGCGGCAAGGTGTGGGCGAAGAGTGCGTAGGTCCCGCCGTACAACGTCGAGAGGGCGACGATGTTGTCACCGGCATAGGTGAGGTTGAGCACGGCGTAGGTGACAGCTGAGGATCCAGAGGCCACAGCAAGTGCGCCAACGCCGCCCTCGAGTTGAGTCATGCGGTCCTCAAACACCGACTGGGTCGGGTTCATGATCCGGGTGTAGATGTTTCCGGGCACGCGCAGAGCAAACAGATCCGCAGCGTGTTCGGTGGAGTCAAAGACATAGGAAGTTGTCTGGTAAATCGGCACGGCGCGAGCGTTGGTGGTCGGGTCAGCCTGCTCTTGCCCTGCGTGCACTGCGAGGGTTTCGGGGCGATACGTCATGAGGGCTCCTCTTTCGGGTTATGCACACCTTGGCGGGGATCAGCGAAGTCAGATGAGCAGTCTCACTAGCTGGAAGCCCTACTGCTTCGCCAGATACCTGTGAGAAGTGAAGCGGCTCATACCGACAAACGTCTACCCGCTGCTAGCGTCGCCAACATGCGACCCGCTAAGGACTTCTTCCGCCCGCTTGCCCTGGGTGCCCCCACCCCCCTGACCTCGATTCCGGCTCGGCCGAGCCGGGCCATCCACTTCTTTGACCCCTCAAATCCCAAGATGGCGGCCAAGGTTCCCGACATGGTCGGCACCGTCGACGTACTTCTTGGCAATCTAGAAGATGCGGTGAAGGCCGAAAACAAGGAGGCAGCCCGCGAAGGCCTTGTCGCCATCGCCGAGAGCGTCGACTTCGGCCCCACCCAGCTGTGGACCCGCATCAATTCCTTGGACTCCCCCTGGGTGCTCGATGACCTCACTCGTCTGGTGCTGGCCATCGGACACAAACTCGACGTCATCATGGTTCCCAAGGTGCAAGGCGCCGAAGACATCCACTACATAGATCGCCTGCTGGCCCAGTTGGAAGCCAAAGCCGGTTTAACCCGCCCGATCCTGGTGCACGCCATTTTGGAAACCGCCCGTGGCGTTGCCAATATCGAGGAGATTTGCGGAGCTTCACCGCGCATGCAGGGCCTTTCCCTTGGCCCTGCCGACTTGGCAGCTGACCGCCGCATGAAGACCACGCGAGTCGGCGGCGGACACCCTGGCTATCTCGTGCGCCAAGACCCAGTCGACGGCGACATTGACGGCGCCCGCACGATCTACCAACAAGACCTGTGGCATTACACAATCGCCCGCATGGTTGATGCCTGCGCGATGCACGGCATCTATCCGTACTACGGGCCCTTCGGTGACATCACCGACGTCGTGGCCTGCGAAGACCAGTTCCGTAACGCCTTCTTGCTGGGCTGTGTCGGCACGTGGAGCCTGCACCCCAAGCAAATCGCCATCGCGAACCGGGTCTTCTCTCCCTCAGTCGATGACATCCGTCACGCTCGCCGAGTTGTCGCCGCAATGGGTGATGGCACGGGAGCGGTGATGTTGGACGGAAAGATGGAAGACGACGCCTCCCTGAAGCAGTGCTTAGTAATGGTGGCGCTGGCTGAACAGCTAGCCGAGATAGACCCCGAACTCAAAGCCACCTACGACGCCATTGAGGTGCTGTGATGACCCAGAACACTTACCGGCCCCGTCGTTCGGTGCTCTATATGCCGTCCTCGAACGCCAAGGTGCTTGAAAAGGCGAAGACAATTGCCTGCGATGCGATCATCTTTGACCTCGAAGATGCCGTCGCCCCTGACGCCAAAGTCGGCGCTCGGGAAGCCGCAGCTGCCGCGGTCGCATCGGGAGACTATGGCCGTCGCGAGTTAACGATCCGAGTCAATGGGTCTGACACCGCGTGGCACGAGGACGACTTACGGGCAGCCTGTGCGGCTGGCCCCGATGCCATCGTCGTACCCAAAGTCGACTCGGCCGAGGCAGTCCAACGGCTTGCGGACTCACTTGACCGCTTCGGCGCGCCCGACAAGACCACCTTGTGGGCCATGGTTGAGACCCCCATCGCCATGTTGCACTGTGAGCAGATTGCGGCTGCCAGCCCCCGCCTCAGTGTGCTGGTGATGGGCACCAATGACTTGGCGAAAGAGTTGTACGCCGAGCATGTTCCCGGGCGTCAGCCACTCCTGACCGGACTCGGGTTATGTCTGTTGGCTGCTCGTGCGACCGGCAAGGCCATCTTGGACGGTGTCTACAACGATGTGCGTAATCTCGAGGGGTTCCTAGCCGAGTGCCAACAAGGGCGCGAGATGGGCTTTGACGGCAAGACCTTGATCCACCCCGGCCAAGTTGAGGGCGCCAACTCCACCTTCGCCCCCAGCGAGCAGGCCGTCGCCGATGCACTAGGCATCGTGGCCGCCTGGGAGGAAGGCAAGGATCGCGGTGTGGTGACCTACAACGGCAAGATGATTGAGAACCTTCACGTGGCAACGGCCGAGCGTGTGCTGTCCATCCATGAGGCCATCA